>CBFDBT010000019.1:0-24875 GCA_965603115.1 uncultured Alphaproteobacteria bacterium | reverse complement strand
GATATAGCGTTTGAAGCTGACGCGATGAACGAAATCCACCCCGGAATCTTGAAAGCATTGCAAGAAAGTGATTTGTCTTCTTTAATGGTCCCTGCGGAATTTGGCGGGCGATTAGAAAAGGTAGATCCTTTAGCGATTTGTGTCGTACGGGAAGTGTTTATGGGCGTGTCTTCTCATTTAGACTCGCTCTTTGCCCTGCAGGGTATTGGCAGCTATGCCATTACTGTTGCTGGGTCAGATGAGCAGCGTGCTAAGTGGTTGCCGGCTGTTGCCAAGGCTGAGGTTTTACCTGCTCTGGCGCTAACTGAACCGGAAGCTGGATCTGACTTGAAAGCTGTGACAACAACATTAACCTCAGATGGTGATGGTCTTATTCTTAATGGGGAAAAATCCTTCATATCCAACGCAGGTGCCGCGGGTTTTTATATAGTTTTTGCTCGTGATGAGGTCGGTTACTCCATGGTTCTTGTGCCCGCGGATATAGAAGGGATCACCGTCACGCCTACGCCTGAGATAATTGCCCCTCATGTTTTGGGGGAGGTTAGTTTTAAAAATGTAAGAGTGCCCAAAAGCGCCATTATCGGAGAAGCCGGCAATGGACTGGATCTTGTTCTGGCTACCTTGTCAGTATTCAGGGTCTCTGTGGCTGGCGCGGCAGTGGGCTTGGCCCAAGCAGCGCTTGAAGAAGCTGTCAGGCACACCCGCACCCGCGAGCAATTCGGTAGACCTCTTTCAAAGTTGGGGCCTGTATCTCAAATGTTGGCCGATAGCTGGACTGAAATAGAAATGGCCAGATTATTAGCTTATAGGGCTGCTTTTATGGCCAAAAGCGAGCCCGCGGAATCATTGCAACACTCGTCGATGGCTAAGCTTGCGGCAAGTGAGATGGCGTCGCGTGTTGTAGACAGATGCATTCAGATGATGGGTCGTTTCGGCCTCGTAAAAGGAACAAAAATAGAGCGTCTTTACCGTCAGGCCCGCCCAATGCGGATTTATGAAGGATCATCGGAAGTCTTGCGAACAGGAATTGCTCGCGAATTAACGAGAATAGTCCCATGATGGATTTTAAGCTTGAAGGTCAGGTGGCTATTGTAACAGGTGCCAGTCGTGGTTTAGGTAGGGCGATGGTTGTCGCTTTGGTAGAACAGGGCATGAAGGTTGTTGCGGTAGCGCGCTCGATGGATGAGTTGCAGCAATTACAAGCCACCGCCCCCGAAGACATTAAAGCCATTCAATGTGATATGATGGACAAAGATGCCGTAGCAAAACTACCAGACATGGCAGTGGATAGTTTTGGACGCCTTGATGTGGTGGTCAACAATGCCGGTATTGCCCCGGCAGGAAAATTTATCGATCAGGATCAGGATGAATGGGACCGAGTGATGGCTGTTAATGTAACAGCTCCGGCTATCCTGTCTCGTGAAGCGATGAAGCATATGGTCGAACGTGGCAGTGGCAAAATTATCAATATAGCCTCGACTTCAGGGGTGTTAGGCAAAGCCATGTTGGTTTCCTATTCATCTTCTAAAGGCGCTTTGTTGCAATTCACCAAGGCTCTAGCGGCTGAAGTGGCTAAATTGGGTATTCAGGTCAATGCCATCGCACCCGGAGCCTTTGCAACCGACGCACAAAGTGCTGTATTAGAGTCACCAGAACTTTTGAAACGTCGCGTAGGCAAGATAGCGGCTCGGCGCATGGGCGAATGTGATGAGATTGGGCCACTGGTTTGTTATTTGGCTTCCGAATTATCTAATTTTGCCTCAGGTGGTGTTTTCGTTTTGGACGGGGGGGAATCGTGCAAGCTGTAAAATCTAATAAAACAGCACTGCAAAATAAAGTTGGTACAAGTTCTTTCTGTGTTATATCCAATTTTGCGCCAAAACGGGTGAGGGCTATATCACCCAATGGGAGTCTTCGTTTTATACACGACCAAAGGGGGAATAGATTGTGACCGCAGAACCAGCCAAGGCCGAAGAAGAAACACACAAAAAGCCAGATCGTGGGCATAAGCGCCGTAAAACTATCTTATGGGCCCTTCATGACTGCATGATTGAAAAAGGATATGCCCAAACCACCCTCGCCGATATCGCGGCCGCCGCGGATATGTATCCCAGTCACCTTTTATATTATTACAAAGGCAAGGAAGCTATACTCCAACAATATTTCCAGAACGTGGCTCTTCAAATAGTTGATCGCCTAGACGGTCTTCGCGATGAAGATACCAGAGAACAAATTGATCAACTTGCAAATTTATTTTTTGCAGGGTCGGGAATTACCAAATCAGAAATTGGTTTGATGCTCGAATGCTTTGGTGTGGCGGTTAATGATAAGGTCCTACGGCAAGAAAAAGCGGATCTGGACGCTAAATGTAAATTATATCTGAAAGATCTTTTAAGAAAATCACCGGGCGTCTTTTTATCGGATGCTAGTGATGCTGCTGAGGTCGCTTATGCCACCCTCATCGGATTGCGGACGGCTGTATATTTTGACCAAAGTATTGATCTGGAAGATGCGCACCGTGTGTTTCATACAACGATGCTGAAAATGACTGGGCTAATACCCTTGCCGCGAAGCAAATAAAGCCGCACTGGCGCTCAAGATGATTATGTAAGTAAATAAGAAGGGATAAAAAATGTTAGATGTTGCAGATAAATATTTAATTCAGGAACTTTTAAATCGCGCGGCTTATGGCCTTGATATGCATAATCTTGATCGAATTGAAGCCTGTTTCACGCCTGATGCAAGCATGGTCGTAAATATCGCTGGCGGTACAGTGGTTGGGCCTTTCGAAGGGCGCGGGGCTATTATGGAGCTGATGTCTGGCGCCATCGATGCACAAACAGATGTGCGAAAGCATGTGATATCCAATCTCTTTTTTGAAGATGAGGATGGTGATACAGCTCGTACTGTCTCAAACTTGACGCTGTTTGCCACTGAAAATGAAGCAAATAAGCTTGTCACAACGGGCACATATTATGACCAAGTAAAAAAGGTTGATGGACAGTGGGGCATTGCCATGCGCCGACTTGATCTGGACATGCCATTTTAACGGGGGTTATCTCATGAATATTGGGCGTATAATTTCTAAAATTGCTACTTTGGACCCTTCAAGAACAGCTGTTGTGGATATACCAAATGACAGACGTATTTCTTTTGCCGACCTTAATGAGCGTGTGTACAAGTTGGCCAATGGCTTAACGAAAACTCTCGGTTTAAAAAAGGGCGACAGGGTGTCGGTGCTTTCTAAAAATAGCATTGAGTTTTTTGAAATTTATTATGCCTGTGCGCTCAGTGGGCTGATCGTTCAACCCTTAAACTGGCGTTTGGCGGGTGCGGAAATGCTTGCCATATTAAAGGATGGTGATCCTTCAGTCTTGGTGACAACCGCTGAATTCAGCGACCAAAGCAAATTTGCTCAGGAAAATATGGAAATTGATACCTACCTCGAAATAGGGGAAGGGTCAGATGGCTCATACGAAAAGCTAGTGACAAAATCATCGTCCGATAAACCAGAAGGCTGCGACGATATTGGCGGCGATGACCCTTGTGTCATACTATATACGGGTGGAACAACTGGTATTTCTAAAGGGGCTATTCACACCCACGCCAGTCTTTTTATGGGCATGTTGAACCAGACCGTTGCTGAAAGAGTTGTGCCAACAGACGTCTATATGCTCACTGGTCAAATGTTCCATATCCCTGTTGCTTTGGCGATGAATTATATGGCCCATGGCTGCCCGGTTGTGCTGATCAATTTCGAAGCAAAGCTTGCGCTAGAAGTAATTGAGCGCGAACGCGTTTCAGCCTTTTTGGGCATTACCACAATGCTGAACTGGATGATGGCGGTTGAAGGTTTTGAAGATTATGACCTCAGTTCTCTGCGTAATATTCAATATGGTGGTGGCCCGATGCCAGCATCAATTGTTAAACTGGCTCTAGAGAAATTCCCTTGCACACTTATTCAAGGCTATGGTCAGACCGAGGGCATGACAATGACTTTCCTATCACAGGAAGATCATCATAAAGCGGTAAACGGTATCCACCCTGAACGCCTTGCTTCTTGTGGCAGGGAAGGGTTTGTAACCGAAGTACGTCTTATGGATGAAGAAGGCAATCTCGTGCCGCGTGATAATGAGACATCCGGCGAAATCATGATACGCTCTGAGGCAAATATGAAGGGCTATTGGCGCAAGGATCAATTGACAGCGGATACTTTCCACGGCGAATGGATGAGTACTGGTGACGTAGCAACTTGGGATGAAGAAGGTTATATCTTCATAGTTGACCGCGCCAAAGATATGATCATTTCTGGCGGTGAAAATATTTACTCCACTCAGGTTGAGGCCGCGATAGCAAACCATGATGCTGTTTTAGAAGTAGCGGTCATTGGTGTTCCTGATGATGAATGGGGTGAAGCCGTTAAAGCTGTTGTGGTCTTGAAACCGGGATGCACAGCCACAGAACAGGAAATCATTGATACGGCGCGGGAACATCTAGCGTCATACCAAAAACCTCGCTCTGTAGATTTTGTCGATTCACTTCCCAAGGCGGTCACGGGGAAAATTTTAAAGCGCGATCTTCGCGACCCCTATTGGGTGAAGCAAGGGAAACAAGTATGAGTTTGCTCACTCCTGAATTGCTGGCCAATATCGGGCGGACATCTGAGCCGCAGACTGAGGTTGTTACCCGTCGGGACATCCGCAAATATGCGGTTGCTACGGGGCAACGATTGGAGAAATACATCAAAGGTGATGTTGCAGCTGCGACCTATCATGTGGCCCTCTTCTGGGATGTTGTCGGTATGGATGAATTGAGTGAAGACGGTGTTAGTATAGACAAACTATTACCAAAATTTCCTTTAGAGAAAGCCATGGCTGGTGGTTTGGATATTACGTATCACCGACCTATTGTGCCCGGAGATGTTTTGACGGCAACCAGAACCCTCAGTGCGATTTATGAAAAACAGGGTTCAAGCGGCCCGCTGATTTTCTATGAAGTGGATATGGAAATTGCTGATGAAGACGGTAAGCCCGTTATCTCTGAAAAAACAACCCGAATTTTACGGTGATTGATATGCCAAAGTTTGACATGATTAATGTAGGCGATGTGCTACCTGTTCGGGAATATAGTCCTGATAACATCCAGTTGTTTTTATATAATGCAGCGCTGTGGAATGCTCACTTAATTCATTTTGATCATCCCTATGCCACCGAGGTTGAGGGCTATCCCGGATTGGTGGTTCCCGGCCCTTTAATGGGAGACTGGCTAACGCAAGTTGCTATTGAGTGGGCTGGCGATGACGGGGATTTGGTCAATATCAATTACTCTAATCGTCAATATGCTATTTCGGGGGAAACCCTACATTCTGATGGCAAAGTTATTTCAGTGTCAAAAGAGACGCGTCAGGTTGAGCTTGAGATCAATATTTTGAATGCCAAAGATGAGGTTTTAACCCCTGGTCGCCTAAAGGTGCAATTCAAGTAAGCCAAGGAGAGTTCCGTGGATAGTTTAAGAGGTAAGGTCGCGATAGTGGGTGCCGCTGACACTGATGTCGGGGTTATTCCACATATGGGCGCGACCGAGCTTTGCGTTGATGCTATTAGCCGATCGCTTCAAGATGCAGGCATTGAAAAAGATCAGGTAGATGGTCTGATAACCTGTAACTCCATGACTGAGCCATACATGTATCATGCGGAAACAATCGCAGAATATATGCAGATATTTCCGGGCTATTGCATGAGTATAGGTGCTGGAGGCGGCACTACTTTTGCTGCACTTCACCACGCAGCATCAGCCATAGCAACCGGAACATGTGAAACGGTGGTTATCGCAATGGCCGATAGGTTGCGGAGCGGATTGTCTCGTGATCAGGCAATGCTAATGCAATCATCCTCCGGACACCCGCAATTTGAAAGTCCTTATGGCCCAACGGTTCCGGCTTTTTACGCACTGATTGCACGGGCTTATATGGATGCTTACGGTGCGACAGAAGAACATTTTGCAGCAGTAGCCGTGGCGATGCGCAAACATGCATCCTTAAATATTGAAGCGCAGATGCGCGACCTGATCACTGTAGAAGACGTTTTGCAGTCTCGCATGATTGCGGACCCCCTTCATATGCTGGATTGCTCGCTGGTATCGGATGGGGGAGCAGCGATCGTGATGATGTCGGCTGAGCGCGCAGCAGACCTAAAGCAGCCCCCAGTTTACTTGTTGGGTTTTGGCGAGGGGCACAGTCATGAACACATTAGTCAGGCTCATAGTTTGATTTCATCAGCCGCAGCAGAGTCAGGAAGGCGTGCCTATAACATGGCAGGCCTTGGTCCAAAGGACATGGATTTAGCAGGTATCTATGACTGTTTTACCCCCGTTGTCCTGATAGAGATGGAAGACTTGGGGTTTTGCGGAAAAGGGGAAGCGGGCGCTTTCGTTGAAGACGGTAATATTGATCTAGGCGGGGCATTGCCCACCAATACCCATGGAGGCCTACTGTCCCACTGTCATTCTGGCAACCCGGGGTCGATGTTTGCCTTAACCGAAGCCGTCAAACAACTGCGCCATCAAGCAGGGGAACGGCAGGTTGAAGGTGCTGAAACTGCTCTCGTACATGCACAAGGCGGGATCATGTCTAGCCATTGCACATTGATTTTGGGAAGGGAGAATAGCTGATGAGTGATCAAATATTAAAAACCCAACCTAGACCCACGCCGGAAACGGAACCTTACTGGCAAGGATGCAAAGAGCACAAATTACTCATTCAGTCATGTTCGGATTGTGGTCATGTCCAGTTTTACCCACGCTGTGTATGTACAAAGTGTGTGTCCAAAAACCTTGACTGGATAGAGGCTAGCGGTCAGGCGACCGTCATTAGCTATACGGTTATGCATCGATCCGTTTCAAAAGCTTACTGTGTTGACGGCCCGCAAGTGCTGGCACTTGTACGTCTTGAGGAAGGCCCACAAATGATGAGTCATGTGATTGATTGCAATGAAGATGACCTTTCAATGGGTATGGCTGTAGATGTAACATTTGAAGATTGGGGTGATGAAGTGTCAATGCCAGTTTTCAGACCGAAAGAGGGTGAGAGCTAAAGATCAACATGAGATATGTTCTTCATAGGACATAAGGGAAGGGGATTTTATGTCACAACTGGATTCTAGTGAAATTAGAGACGTTATGGATCTATACGGCTTTGCTACAGATGCGAGGCGGTGGGACCTTTTTGATCGGGTCTTTTCAAAAAATCTACACGCTGACTATGGTGGCGAAGCCGCGTGGACCGACCTTGAGCAGTTCAAAAATGATTTCGAGGCTTTCCATGCAGTCTTAGATAGCTCTAACCACTTAATGGCAAATTGTATATCTGACATTAAAGGCGATAAAGCAGCTTGTGTTACTTACGGACATTGGGTGCTTGTTCGCTCTGGTATGAGAGATGGTAATAAATGGAAGGGCTATGGCTGGTATGATGATGAATTGGCGAAAGAAGCCGATGGCTGGCGTATAACACGTCGCAAACTTCGTATGATTAGCTGGGAAGGCAATTCTAACATTCTCAACCCTGCGGGCGATATCCCTGACGATAGCTTTAAAGTACCGATCGATGTGACCTCTCTATATGCCGAGAGTCAGGCAGGATCTATGCCGCTTCTTAAATCAATTGATAAAGGATAAGCACATGACTAATGAACTTGATCTAGAGGCAGAAGTACGTGATTTATGTGCTCGTCGAGATATTAATGATGCTGTTCAGCGCTATATGCGGGGGCTGGACCGGCTGGATCGTGCGTTGAATTTAAGCGCTTTTCATGATGATGCCTACGTAGATGTGGGCATGATGGATGGCCCCGCCGAAGAATTTGTCGATTTTGCGCTAGGTTTCCTTGGCGATATGATCGCCAGCCAGCATTTCATCGGGCAGGTGCGCATAGACCTTGATGGCGACAAAGCTTCCGGCGAAGTCTATTTTAATGCCTGGCACCGTATTGCTGAAGATGGTCAAGAAAAAGACCTGATCGTCGGCGGTCGCTATATTGATGAATATAGCTGTAGAGGCGGCGAGTGGCGCATACAAAAACGGGCCATGGTCGTTGATTGGTCTCGCACAGACAATGAAGACGATAACTTTACCAAAGGCAATGATGACATGCTTGTTGGTGCGCGCGGCAAGGCTGACTTTAGTTATGCCCGTAACTGGAAAAAATAAATAATCTTGGTTTGACAGTATTTATTTTAAGCGATTAGATAAATTCGCGTCTCTTAAAAGCGCTGTGGTTTTTTCACCGAGCTTACCTTTATTAAGGTGCCCGAGCAGGGCTTGAAGGTCTTCCCCTGTGTCAATATCCAGAGCTAACCGGTCATTTGAAATCTCTTTAGCCTCGAGACCGATATCTGCCGCAGCTTTCATGTGCTTAGAGAAACTATTTTTGCCATACTGAAAGGAGATAACGTCGGGCGGGCTTGAGACCATGACATTGGTGCCGTCTTTGTGACTGCAAGGCGCGATAGTAACTGATGGCGCTGGAAGACGAGCATCAATGATTGCATCAATATCCTTTGGTTTAATCAAAGGAATATCTCCATGGATGACCATCATGGCATTAACCCCCCGATTTACGAGAATTGCAGCAGCATGGGATATAGCTCCATTTAGGCCTTTAGCTTTGCCCTCGGGAATAAGATCAACACAATATTCCTGTACCAACTCCTTGATGTCATTCGCATCGGATATAACCAACACACCGGCAAGGCTGGTGGCAGAAGTGAGGGCTGTCAGCACATCCTGTGCCATGGCTGTGACGAGCGCGGCGCGTTCTTCAGGATTTAAAATATTTGAGAGGCGGTCTTTCGCACCCTTTAAACCCTTCAAGGGCAATACGGCCCAAACGCTTTTGTCTGTGTTAGAAGAACTCACTGTATTTTCACATTTCTTCGATGAATTGTAACGTAGTAGCCGCAAGGTCTATTCGGTCCTCAAGAGTATTCATGATGGTGTTGGTTACTTTAACCTTCATCCCCATGGCCTCTATCTTTGGGCAGATATCGCTGTCTTGGGTATCTATAATCAGGCCATCCACAAGCCCCTCATAATGCTGGGCGATAGATTGCACACTAGATACTTTCCCCAGTTCTTGCATCATTTTGGCGGCCGGCCCTTTAATCGCCAGTCCTTTGACAATGGGTGATATTGCAACGATTGGCACGTTTAGTTTGTCCAACATAGCGCGCACACCTGGAATTTGCAGGATGGGGTCAATGCTGACGAACGGGTTAGAGGGACAGAGGATTACACCGGCTAGTTCAGGGTTGGATAATGCCGCTGCAAAATCTGGAGAAGGCCGCGCCTCCTTTATGCCATCAAAGCGAATGGCGGAAATTTTTGGCTCGCAGCGGTCGCGAACAAAATAATGTTGAAAGGATAACTCCCCTTGTTCGGTCTTCACCATGGTTTGAACCCTGTCGTCACTCATCGGGACGATCGCGTGTTTTATGCCAAGCGCTCCGGTTAGGGCTTGGGTGACAGCGCTCAGACTCTCCCCGCTGTTTAAACGATTGGTCCGTTCGATATGAACCGCCATATCTTTATCACCTAACTGGAACCAGCCCTCTCCGCCGAGCTCTTTCAAACTCTGAATAAAATTCCATGTCTCGCCTTTGCGCCCCCAGCCGGTTTCCGTATTGGAAACACCGGCAAGGGTGTACATGACCGTATCAAGGTCGGGCGCGATGTGCAGGCCTAAGTGTGTGAAATCATCACAGGTATTGGTGACGATGGTCAGATCTTGCGGGCGGCATACTTGTATAAGTCCCAAAGCAAGTTTGGCCCCTCCAACACCGCCAGACAGGGCAAGGTAATGTGCGCTCATCGAAACATATCCTCATGTTTTTCTCGTATAAGGTCGTCTGCAGTTTGCTCAGTATTTACAGCGGGCAATCCTTGAATGAGGGCAACAGGAATTGCTTCATCAGCCTGTCCCATTACAATTGATGCTGCGGCCGCCAGTTCGTCACCGTGTCCAACTGATGTGGCTTCTAGGGTGCGACCAAACATATCGGACTGCCCAACAAGATCTTGCAAGGTTTCAACGCCTGATGAGCCGATAGCAAAACCAACCGTGCCGTTGCGCCAGGCTCTTCCCATGCTGTCGCTGATAATAACACCGATATGCACACCGTAATGCTCCTCAAGGCCAGCGCGGATTTTCTTTGCCGAAGCATCCGGATCTTTGGGCAAGAGCAGGGCACTGTCATTGCCTTCTATGTTTGAGCGGTCAATGCCCGCATTAGCGTGAACAAGACCAATGCGGTGCGCCACTATAATGACACCCTCCCGGCTTTGTACCACTTCCTCGGATTCGTCCAATATCAATTGAACCAACCGCGGGTCTTTATCTGTTGCTTCTGAAAGTGAAATGGCCTCTGCCGATGGCTCTACGCTCGCAAGCTGAACCATGCGCCCTTCAGACTTTGAGACAATTTTTTGAGCGATAACAACTATATCTCCATTACTTACCGTAGAGGATTGGCCCTCCATAGCCGTGATAATAAGGGGGGCTAAATTCTCACCTTTTTGTATTTTAGGGATACCTGTAATGGGTGTTATTGTTAGTGCCATAATGTGAACCTATTGCGGGGCTTTGAGTGAGTGGGCTTGTTATTAAAACCTACTTACTCAGCAGGTAAATGACAATTTTAATTATTAAGATGATTTTTTCTTAGACTTGACGGGGGATAACTCACGCAGTTCCTCCACGAGATAATCAAGGAGCTTGTCGGCCGTTTCCTCATCAAGGTCACCTGCAAGCATATTGGAGAACATGCCATCAAGCAGATTTTGCGTTAGATGTAAGGCAATGGAAAATTTGTTAGGGTCAGGTTGCCACTCTGGGAATTGTACCATGGCCACCTTAATCCATTCTTGGTGAAACTTTTTCCGAGCCGGTATTAAAATTCTGGCTAGCTCTTTATCTGTACGCGCGGCACTGGTCAATTCATTGAGAACTATATTCAGCGGATTGTTCGACTGCTTCCAATAGGCCATCAGGGCTGTGCGGACTCTGTTGTTGCCGACCGCAGGGAGGTTAGAACTTGCGCGTTTAAAAGCTTTAATGCGCTTTTCAAGTAGGTGAGCCACGGCACTTTGCATTACGTTCATCCGGTTTGAGAAGTGATGGTTCATAGCACCCCGAGACACTCCAGCCTCTTCAGCGATACGCAGGGTTGTGGTGTTAGCATAACCATATTTGAGGATGCATTGAATAGCAGCGTCTACGATTGTGGTACAAGTGTTTGCACTTTTCTCAGCCTGAAGGCCTTTTCGTCCCGAAGACTTTTTGCTGGATCTGGGATTTGTTTTTTTAGAAACTGCATTGTCCATAGGTTTTCTCATTTGGTTATTTTCTATAGGTATTGCACAAATATTAAAACAATCAAGATTGTTTTTTTCTTGTAGCCTCTTTTATTTTGGCATGTTAAAGAGATAATAAGGAATTTAGTCGTTAGATATTTTTGAGAATTTTCAAAAATATTTGATACTTATCATTAAGTTATGAAGGGGAGCGTTATGAACAGAGTAGCAGGAAAAGTCGCACTTATAACCGGAGGCGCGTCAGGTCTAGGGTATGCTGATGCGGAACTTTTATTAGCTGAAGGAGCTGAAGTTATCATAACGGATGTTGCGGAAGAGGCGGGACTCAAAGCAGCTCAAGCTCTTGGCGACAAGGCCCATTTCATGAAACATGATGTGTCGAGTGAAGAGGAGTGGAAGTCCGTTATTGCCGAGATAGAAAAGAAATTCGGGCGCCTTGATATTCTGGTTAATAATGCAGGCGTGGTTATACTTGCTTCACCGGAGGAAACAACTCTCGAACAATTTAGGTTTGCGAATAGCATCATGACTGAAGGGGTTTTCCTTGGCTGTAAATACGCAATTCCCTTGATGAAAAAAGATGGCGGAGGGTCTATTATCAATATGTCATCAACCGCCTCTCATATTGGGTTCCCAGTCTTTTTCGCTTATTCTGCTGCCAAAGGCGCTGTACGCTCTATGACAAAATCAATCGCCGTGCATTGCCAAACGGAGGGGTATGGGATTCGCTGTAATTCTGTTCACCCAGGATCAATTGAAACCCCTATGGTCCAATTTGCTACAGGACGGGAAGGCGAGACACCTATAGATATTCCAAAAGGTGCCTTACCACTAGAATCCTCCGGAGCACCTGAAGATGTTGCGAATTTAGTGCTCTATCTTGCATCCGATGAATCCCGTTTCATGACAGGGTCAGAGTTAATGCTCGATAACGGCTTAATTATACAATAGAGCTATTTCTCACCATTAACATAGCGATCAACTTCGGCATGGACGTGCCGAAGCCTAATCTCTTGGCTGCTCCAGAGTGGCCCTTTAAAGCCGCGTGAGCGGATGCCTTTTTGTACGAAGGGTAAGAGCTCGCTATCTTGATTAAGTACGAGGCCTAGATCTGGATCCTCTTCCAGTGGCACATGGGTGATGTCGGGGCGGATGTCACCAGAGACATCCGTGCCTTCCGGAATGCCCATCCAGGCTGGTAACTGATATTCGGGGTTGTCCACAGGCAAGACCATGGTGATGGTATCATAATAGAAAATTTCCGGATTTGTCGGATGCGGAAGGAATTTCATGATGAAAACGCCTTCAGGGTGGGACCCAATCTGTACATTGGGGAAAATACCATAGGGGAAACTATCCGAGAGTTGGGCGTCGGTAAATTTATCATAATCAAGACCTATTCTCTTGCCCATTTCGCGCTTGGAAACCTGAATGGCAGCACGTACGTCTTGCGCGGTGCCTTCAAAAGTATCGGGATCAAGTCCGGCATCCCGCATCATCATTTGCAGGCCTTCGTTAACTGTTTCCTGATCGCCAAAGCGCTTACTCGGTGTTGCAAAAGGAACAATCATCCTGCTCATGCCATTTGGATAGGTGTCATATTGTGCACCATAGTCTCCCATAACAGCTTGGGTTTCGGGGTGAACAGCGTGAAGGTGATACAATTCGTAAAAAGCATCTGCGCCAGTTTTCCAATTCGCAGCCCATGCACTGCGCACATGATTAATGGCGCGCATGTTGCCTATATCATAGGTTTCTAAAGCCTCAGCCAGAGGGCCGAGAAATTCTCGTAGTGGCTGAACGCCATCATTCATGCTGACAAAGATCAATCCGGCAATCACTTCGCACCGCACTTCTGTCAGGTCTGCGCCATGGCATAAAACGTCAGGCTGAAATGTTTCCTCATCGGTTATATGTGTATTTTTTCCATCAAGAGAGAACTTCCATGAATGGAAAGAGCAGGAAAATTCATCTGTGCTGCCAAAGTCTTCAAAAGCAAGCTGATTCCCCCTGTGAGGGCAGACATTATAAAAGGCTTTAATGTCTCCGGCACCAGTATGAACCACAATGATCGATTCAGAGCCCAAGGTATATAAAAAATAATCTCCAGGGTCCCTGAGATCACTAACTGGGCCAGCCAATGTCCAAATTTGTGTCCACATACGCGCCCACTCCTGCTTTGCAAAATCAGGGTCATAGTAGCGCACTGGATCGGGGCGGATGGAATCATTGGGCTCAAAAGACTTATTATAGTCCGCATCATTCTCATGGGCACTGGGGCTTACTGCCCATCCCTTGGTAAAATCAAAGTCTGTATCCTTTTCCATATTCAAAACCTTCCCGCGACATGTAAAGTATAAGTTGTTTATTTAATACTATTTGGCGAATTACGATTATTGCGCCCCACTCAAAGCAATTAATTAGTATACTAATTTGAGTATAGCTTAATATTTAACTTGCCTAAGAACAAGAAAACAATCATGATTGTTTTTAATAAGGTTCAAAAATAACCTTTTATACACTATATCTCGATATTTGCGGGTAATAGTGAATATCTGAGCCTTAAAAAAAGAGCCTATTTATAGGATGGGCAAAAGGAGAACTGCCTCCATAGTGGGAATCCTCTCAGAGTGAGGCATGGGGAGAATAATAATGAAACTAAAGTCAAAATTGTTATTAAGTACTTTTCTGTGCGGTGCAATGGTAACTGGATATAGCCAGATATCATATGCGCAGGATAGTGAAGAAGCAGTCCTAGATGAAATTATGGTAACGGCTAGCCGTCGTTCAAGCCAAGATATTATGACTACACCTGCGTCAATTACTGCTATTACAGAAAAGGCAGTTGAAAGATACGCGCCTCATGATTTGAATGATATTGGGTCTATGGTACCGGGTCTTTCATCTGCGCTAGGCTCAGGCGGCTTTAAACAGGCGTCTTTTGCCATGCGCGGTGTTGCAGAAAGCACTATTATTATTTATAAGGAATCGCCAGTTGGGGTTACTTTAGATGATTTTGTAATGCCCAGCATTCAGTCTTCAAACTTAGAGATGTTTGATATTGAAGCTATTGAAGTTCTGCGTGGTCCTCAAGGAACTTTGTTTGGCAAGAACACTACAGCTGGTGTTATCAATGTGCGCACTAAGCGTCCAGATATGAATGAAACTAGTGTTGATGTTCGCTTATCCTATGGCAGTTTTGACACCAAAAAAGCAACGGTAGCCATTAACATCCCCCTTATTGATGATGTATTGGCTTTCCGCGCAGCTGGTATGTATATGAAGTCTGATGGCTATTATAAAAATGGCGCAACTTATGGTCCATTATTTGCTGGCTTGCCAGGCGTTGGTGGTACAAGTGTTGCTGGTGATGGGCGCTCCCTTGGCGGAGATGATATCTTCTCAGGGCGCTTTAAGTTGCAGTATGAAAATGAAAACTTTACGGCTCTTTTGCAGTATGAGCGTATTCGCGATAACGGCGACTCACCGCCACTAGTTAACGAATCTGCTCCAGGCTCTACTTTTGATTTTTGGGGCTATACTGGGCAAAATGTTGATGGGAGAGACCCTATTGATTATGCAGGAACAACCCCAAGTGATCCTGCTAACCATATATTCATGGATGATGGACACCAAGTAGATATTGACGGTGTTTATTTGAATATGGATTGGGTGATGGATAATTACTCTTTTCACTCTGTTACTGGTTATCGTAGGCAAGAGTCTCGTCTACCTAGTAACTACCCAGGTATTCCTGGCGACCTTTCCTTGTTTGATGCCTCACGTGATGACAACAGAGATACCTTTCAGCAAGAGTTTCGTCTAGCGTCTCAGTTCGATGGCAACTTTAACTATGTTGCTGGTGCATTTTACCAAAAGAATGACGCAGAGTTTTGCGTGATTCAAAAGCTGGGTTTTGTTGATCTCTTTGGTATAGCCCCGTTCGGTTTGTTTGATGCCAATGGACGTACGCTGTGTAACCGACAGGATGCAGAAGCCTTTGCTGGCTTTGTCGATGGTACATATGATGTGAGTGATCGCCTGCACTTAACAGCTGGTCTACGCCTAACCCATGAGAAAAAAGCGTGGGCTGGCCGTCAAATTGGCTTCTCTTGGGATATTGACCCCACGGTCACACTCGCTGATATTGATGAACCTTTGGACTTCGCTGACTTTGACAAATATCCAGCAGGTGTTGCTTATAATGAGAAGACTTGGACCGAGCCAACATGGCATGTGGTTTTAGGCTATGACATTAGCGAAGATACCTTCGGTTATGCTTCTTATTCACGCGGTTTCAAGTCTGGTGGTTATAACGACCAAGTGGGTAACGCTCTTAATCTGGTAGCAGCTCAGGCCGCTGCCGCCGCGGACCCGGACCTACCTGATCCTACGAACCCAACTGACCCTGAAATAGCAGATTCATTTGAAATTGGTATAAAGTCTAATTTTGATAATCGCGCTAATTTGTCAGTAACAGGTTTTTATGTGAAATATAGGGATGCGCAACGTGCTCTTAACGCCACTGTTATTGATGATCTTGGCTTTACAACTCAGGAGACTTTATTCTTCAATGCAGCTAATATGGCTGTATATGGAATTGAAGCTGAAGGGTCAGTGATGCTTACTGATGATCTGATCTTGACTGGTAATGCCGCTTGGACAAAAGGCGACTATAAGGAATATATCGCTGATACAGATTTTGACGGTGTCATTGATGTTGATCAAAGCGACTATCCTGTAGAGCGTGCGCCTGAATTCATGATGAGTGCAAATCTTAACTACACACATGATATGGCAGATAAGGGTGAAGTGAGCTTTAATACTCGCCTGTCCCATGAAAGCGAATCAATCGTATTCCATGCTGTACCAGGCATTCCAAACACTACTCTGAATGCAAAGACTTTGTTAGATGTGAACATCACATATACCGATGCTGATGATCGTTATCATGTTACGTTTCTTGCGAAAAATATAACAGATAGTCGTTATCGCACGGGTTCACAGCCTGTTGCTAACTTTTGGATTATGTCATCCTATGGAGCACCGAGATATTTCGGAGCAGAGGTTGGTATAAAATTCTAATAGCTGAAAATAATTAATGAAATGGCCGGCTTTGCCGGCCATTTTACTTTGTGCTATAGATAATCGAGTAAACTGGAGGGGAATTACCATGACACAAAAGCTTAAAGATAAAGTGGCGATTGTCACCGGAGCCGCCAACGGGATTGGTCGCGCAACGGCAGAGTTGTTCAGGGCTGAAGGCGCACGGCTTGTTGTGGTTGATATGGCAGGGCAAGGACTGTCTGAAAAGTTTGAAGACATGGAAGGTGTTGCACTGCTAGAGCAGGATGTGACCGATGAAGGCGCTGCTAGTGCCATCGTGAAACTGGCAACAGACAGCTTCGGGGGTATCGATATTCTGGTTAATAATGCAGGCATTTGCGTTCCCGGTACGATCGAAGACTTAGACGACGCCATGTGGGAAAAGCAGATGGCGGTTAACATCACGTCCATGTTCCGCATCACGCGAGAGGCCGTGCCCTACCTGAAAAAAAGTGATAAGGGTCGCATCATTAATGTCGGTTCTATTATGTCTGATATGGCAGGGCCGGGCCTGTGTGCTTATGGCACATCCAAGCATGCGGTGGCAGGCTTTACCAAGTCACTCGCTGTAGACCTCGGGCAATATCAAATTACCGCAAATTACCTGCAGCCAGGATCGATCATTACAGCTATGTCCGAGCCATTTATGGAAGACGAGGATTTCAGAACATACTGGGAAACCAAAGCGCCCATTGGTCGCCTAGGCACTGCTGAAGAGGTTGCCTCAGCAGCACTTTATCTAGCCACACCTGAAGCCCAGTTTGTCACAGGTGTCGGCTTTAATGTTGATGGTGGTGCGATCGTTAATTTTTAACCGATCACTCAGCGGCAGCCGGCTGAAAAGGGCAATAGTCCTCTTTGACCACGAGGTCGAGCACGAAGGATAGTTTGGCCATGCCGCCGACCACTGCCATGCAGGTGCCAATTTCCAATATGTCAGTATCACTAAAGTGAGCCTTAAGGCGATCATAAAGCTTGGCATCCATATGCCCACCTAAATTAGTCAACACCATCTGGTCGACATAAGCCAGCAGGGCTTTTTCAGCGTCGGAAAAAGGACCATTTTCATAGTCGTCAATGGCATCAATTTGCTCTTGCGTGAATCCCGCTTCTTTGGCGCCTGGTAAATTCTGTAGAATACAGGTGTTACAACCATGCTGCAGGGAAAGTTTTAATCGCGCCAATTCTTTGTAGCGCAGATCAACCTTTCCATCGTAAAATATTTTTTGATAGAAGTCATGCATGACAAATTTTAATAATTCAGGGGATTGAGCAAATACTTCAACAAAGGTTGGCTCCCCTGTCCGACCGTTAAGAAAATCCCATGATTCTTTTAAATCATCAGGTAATTCATCACGTGGCACTCTTTTCATTAGTGTATCAGACATATATACCCCTATTTGTTGTCAGCAGCGTTCATGTTTGAATCTTGTTCAAAAACTATAGTAAAATTTTCAAGAAAATGCAATTTTTAAAACAAACATGATTGTTTTTTATTTTAATATTGTTAAGAGGTAGAGGTTACTATTACACAAAGGCTTCCACAGGAAAGAAAATGGGGATTATGGACACTGAATTTAAAGCTGTCACACCACTTGATGATATTGAATTGAATAGTAACAAGGCGTTTGATATTGCAGGCAGATCAGTGCTTATCTGCCATGCATCCTCAGGAGTTTATGCAGTTGAAAACCTTTGCAGCCATCAGGCTTCCCCGCTCGAGGGCGGTAAGGTTAAGGCGCATTTTCTGTTTTGTCCGCTCCATGGCGTGCGGTTTGATATGCGTGATGGATCGACAAAAGGCAAGCTTACCAAGACGCCGATCACAACGTTTGAGACCCGCGTGCTGGATGGCATGATAGAAGTAAAAATATAATATTTATATGCTGCCGCTTTAGTCACCAGTATATTTTGGCGGCCGTTTTTCGAGGAAAGCTGACACAGCCTCATGGTGATCATTCGTATTATGGGCAAGGGCCTGATAGGCCGCTGATAATTCTAGCAAACTATCAAGTTTCATATATTGCGCCTCACGCAATAGTCGCTTGGTTAATCGCAGAGCATGACCCGGATTAGCAACCATTTTTTCTGCAATTGCCAGCGCTTCCTCTTCGAGCGTGTCATGGGGCACTACACTGGCGACCAACCCGTAGTCGAGTGCAGTGGCAGCATCGATGACATCACCTGTTAGCGACATGAGGGTTGCTTTAGCTTGCCCTATAATACGCTGTAATAACCACGCGCCGCCATCACCGGGAATGATGCCCAGCTTGACGAAGCTCTCAGCATAAATGGCTTTATCAGACGATATGCGCACATCGCACATGCAGGCAAGGTCTAGTCCAGCGCCTATCGCGGCACCGTTGACTGCTGCAATTACCGGCACTTCCACCTCATAAAGGGCAAGCGGAATGGTCTGAATGCCTGTTCGGTAGCTATTGCGCAATTCATAAGGATTACCCTTGAAGATACCTTCGCGGGCATGCATGTCTTTCACATTACCACCAGAGCAAAAGGACTTCCCGTTACCGGTTAAAACCATGGCTTTAATAGAAGTGTCTATTTTTATGGAAGCACAGAGGTCAGTAATTTCACGAATTTGCGCATTGTCGGTTAAGGCATTGTGAGTTTCCGGCCTGTTCATACGCACGATTAATATAGAGCCACGCCGTTCCGTTTGCAGAAAATCAGTCATGTTTTTTTCTCTCAGTTATTATGTTCCTACAGGCTAGCTGAAACCAATGTGTGCCACAAGCCCGCGCCACCGTTTTTACAGATACGGCTGCCTATTTCTTGGGCCCAGCAGGTCTGTGAACCAAATTCATTACGCCATGACCACAATCGGCGTGTTGTAAAATGGAGTGTATGTTCGTGGGTGAAGCCAATGGCGCCATGAACACCATGCGCTATAGAAGTGCAAGCATCAATCGCATCGCTGGCACATATTTTCGCACTCATAATTGGCAGTGGTGCTAATGCGTCAGTGGATTCACAAAAAGCGGCTTCTGCTGCTATTTGAATGGATGCTACCTGTTCAGCCATTACCGCCATTTGTTGCTGAATAGCCTGAAACTTCATAATAGGACGACCAAATTGTACCCGCTCGGTCGTATAGGTCGCTGTAAGATCAAGGGCGCGCTTTACTGACCCAGCTATTTGCGCTGAGCGTAACATCGCCCCGCCAAGGGAAAGAATATCACGGGTCATATGCTTTGGAATTTGCTTGGCAAAGTCAGATTTTATCGAGTCAAAAGTTAAATCGTCTCGCGCTTCTTTTGCGACATTAAATTTGTGGCTGATGTTGCTTGCTTTGCTTATGTCTAAAAGTACACAGGTCGGCACTTCATTATTGGTCACAGCCATAACATACTTCAGGTGCCTCGCCCACGGTACATCTGTGATAGTGCCGCTTATTACGCCATCTTTTAATGTTAGGTCACTATTGGCGCTGAAGGTGAGTGGCCCTTCTCGAGGCGCTTCCCCCAATTGGCCAAGTAACCAGTTGGTAAAGATCGTTTCGCCTAGAGGCAGGGGAACGCTATAGTGTCCAAGCGCGCGAATGATGGGAAAAAGATCTCCCCATGATACGCCAAAACCGCCAAGAGCTTCGGGAGCAGCAGCGGCATTAAATCCCAATTCTTCAATTTCTGACCAAAGTTCACCAGCCCATGAACCATCATCATATTCACACAGGAATTCTGGCGTTATTTTCTCAGCAAAAAAGCGCTCTATGGTATCTTCAAACATTGTACGCATAATCAGGCTACTCCCATTCCGCGGGCGATGATGCCTCTTAGTATTTCCCGAGTGCCACCGCGTAGTGAGAAGGACGGCGCAGCCTGCGTAATTTTTGATAATATTTGAGTATATTCACTTCCACCATCTATTGATGGCAGAGTTTCTACAATGGTTTGGGCTATGCGCGGCAATTCTTGCTCTAGCGATGTGCCAAGGTCCTTCACGCATGATGCCGCCCACACAGGATCATTACCGGATGCTAGCTGGTTAGTGACCGAAATCGACATATTGCGAATGTTAAACAGTCGCGCTGCCAGATGGCCAACTTCTTTTTGTTGCATGGCATCGGGATCAGGGCCAACCGCATCAATGAGCGCATAGGCAAGCGCCATGCTGCTCAAATAGCGCTCTGGCCCACTGCGCTCGTAAGCAAGCTCTGCCATAACCTGCGACCAGCCTGCGCCTTCTTCGCCGACAAGCGCACTTTCTTCTAGGACCACATTGTCAAAAAATATCTCATTGAAGTGAGAACTGCCACTCATATCCATGATAGGGTTAATTGTAATGCCATCTAGTTTCAGGTCGATGATAAACTGTGACAAGCCCGCGTGGCGATTTTTGCCCTGATCCTCAGTGCGCACAAGGGCTATCATATAGTTTGATCCAAGCGCGTTGGTGGTCCATAACTTATGTCCGTTCAAGACCCATTTGCCATCTTTGCGGCGGGCCCGAGTGAGTACTGAAGCTAGGTCTGATCCTGAATTGGGCTCGCTCATGCCAATACAAAAGTATGTTTCACCCTTGCAAATGCTAGGCAAGTATTTTTGCTTTTGTTCCTCTGTACCAAAGCGTGAAATTAAAGGAGCCGATTGGCGGTCAGCTATCCAGTGTGCCGACACTGGAGCGCCTGCTGCCAGAAGTTCCTCGATCACCACATAGCGGTCAAACAAGTTTGCCTCCGCGCCGCCATATTCTTTGGGTAGTGCCATGCCTAACCAGCCTTTATGGCCAAGTTTGCGACTAAAATCGGCGTCAAAACCCATCCACGAATCTGCCCGATCCAAAGCCTGACGGTCTTTTAATTCATCGTCCAAAAAGGCTCTAACGTCTTGACGTAAAACCTCTAAACCTTCTGGGAGACGGTTATATTGAAACTGTGATAACGGCATGTTTTACTCTTTTTGAATTTAATTCAGTTTTCGAGCTTACATGGATATGACCGTAAAGGTCAAATTGTTATAGGCCAAATATTAAGTGATGTTTTGGTCCGTGAGTTCTGAGGACTTGGTATTCTCCGTCAGCCCCAATTCTTCAACAGGAACCGTGGTATAGCCACCATTCAGCCCACTTTTAACCCAGTAGCATGTGAGCAAACTTGGCCCAGCCCTCTGTTGGGCCGACAAAAAATATCAATGTATATAGCAGAATTAAAAACCCTAGCCCCAGTTTAGTGGCAATGTGAACACCGTTATCCGTTTTTCTATCATAGAATATCATAGCCCCGATCAGGCCAAAATGGATTAACAGACCAATAGGCATAAAGCCTATCGTTAAGGCCAGCCTAGCAGTTGCTGGATCCATAATGACAATACCGGTAAGCAGCATATAGTGTTTGTGCGCACTGGCCTGTTTTCTGTTAGCGAAAGCAAGAGAGTAAAAAATTATAAATCCTATGATATCAATGATTGGAAGAAGGATGAAATGCTCAGGTGTGAAAGGTGTTGCGCTGCTTGAACCTGTGTCAAAAGAGTGCTGCGTGACCATAAAGGAGGTTATAATTATGGCAGCGGATAAAATTAAACTGCTTTTGCCCAAGGCCATATGCCGTTTTATGTTTTTCTTGGGAATGAGGGACGCCTGATACAAATATAGGGTAAACCAGCCAAGCAATAAAATACCGTGCACCATAAGGAGCGGACTCATAGTGTCGCCAGCACCTTGTTTTGAAGTTATGAATGGAATGAAACCCGCAAAGATTAAAAGAATAAGAACAATGCCCATGCGGACATAAAAACTATCGCTTACTTTGTTATTGGTCATGATGCCTTCCCCTTATGCGCGCATTTTGGGGGAATAGGCACGCAATGTCAAATTACTCTCTATCTACTATCCATTGCTTGCAGGGCTGATGGCAGATCGTTGAGGCTATTAATTACAATGTCAGCCCCCAATTCTTCAACCGGAACCGTGGTATAGCCGCCCCTAACCGCGATTGAGCGCATGGCATAGGCATTGGCCGCATTTATGTCAGCAGGGCTGTCACCAACCATTAATCCTGCCTGTGGGCCAATGCCAAGAGCTTGCATGGCGTATATCAGCATTTCAGGGTTGGGCTTGCGGGTTAAACAGGTGTCACCGCCAACGACGACTTGAATTAGATCTGCAATCTTGAAGTCGACCAAAATCTGTCGGGCCGCTGCCTCTGGTTTGTTGGTAACCACGCCTGTGGCGATACCTTTTTCTTGGCAAAAGAGCAAAGCCTCATGGGCTCCTGCTAGCAAAAAACTATCATCGGTTAAATGCTGACTATAGATAGCCATCATCTGGTCGGTTCTCATTTTCAAGGTGCTAGCATCCAATGTCTCACCACTTGCCCTGAAAGCGCGCTCAACAAGTTTGGCAACACCATTGCCAATCATATTTCTAATTTGATCTATGGATAAAGGTGGGTGTTCATATTCAGCCAGCAACAGGTTTGTTGCGTTGGCAAGGTCAGGGGCTGAATCGACTAGTGTGCCGTCTAAATCAAACAAAATTGCTTCCGGCCAAGCTTTAGTATTATTCATCGCTGTCTTTCCATTTTATAGAGCATCCCATGGATGCAATTTGATCCGAGGGGCCATTGCCCGTTTCAGCAATCTGTTGCATCGCCGTATAAAGGTCTCGTTTTACATCCTCTGAAACAGCTACTTTTCGTGAAGCATCCAATCTGCCCCTATAATTCAGTTCCATTTTCCTATTAAAGCCAAAAAAGTCTGGGGTGCAAACTGCATCATAGGCTTTGGCAATAGATTGGTCTTCATCATAAAGGTAAGGAAAGGAGAAGTTATTTTCATCAGCAAATTTTTTCATATTCTCAAACGAATCTTGAGGATAAGCCTCGATATCATTTGAGCTGATGGCGACAAAGCCTATGCCCAGTTTGCCAAGGTCATTTGCATCTCGGACAATGCGGTCAATGACAGCTATTACGTAGGGGCAGTGATTGCATATAAAGACAACGACCAACCCGTTTGGCCCTGCACAATCCAATATTGAACAGGGCTTGTTTTTTGTCGACATGAGTGTTGCATCGATGGCTTTCCAGCCAAAATCACATAGGGGTGGTACCGCCGCCATGAAAACTCCTATCGTTTATAAAGGCAAATTTGCTCTTTATCACTTCACGCCTAATGCGCTCTTCCAGCCAGGGTACAGATCATCGGCATCACTTTGAAAGCTTTCAAAAGCACGGGCAAATTCTCTGTTATCTCTAGCAAAGTCTATAGGATCAGCTCCTGATTTCCAGCACTGTTCCGCTTGGCGCAAAGATTTTGCACCGGCTGCAGCACCGTCAATGTGGCCATAAGAACCGCCACCGGCTGTCAAAATCAGATTTGAGTGACCAAGGTTTTCGAAAAACCCGGGCATTCTCAGTGCGTTCATTCCGCCAGATATAATAGGCGTAGTTGGCTTCATACCGTGCCATTCCTGATGATAATAAGGACCATCAGCTCTATCGTCAGCGATCATAAATGCCATATCTTTATCGGCACTTTCGCCTTCCATCTTACCAAAGCCCATTGTGCCAGTATGAATGCCGGACGCACCCTGCAACCTCGCCATTTTTGACAAAACAAAAGCAGTATAGCCACGGTCAGATTGCGGCGATGTGACCGCTCCGTGACCAGCTCTATGATAATGAAGATACTGATTAGGGAAGTGTCGTCTTGCTGTTGTAATAGCAGCGGGCCCCGTGACATAGCCATCAACCAAGAAGGCTACATGGTCAGCATTTTCCGCAAAAGTCTCTAAAATAAACTCACCACGTGCCATCATCTCATAGTGGTCATCGGCCGAAATATTGGCTGAAAACAGTTTTGCTTCCCCTGTCTCGTCTTGAGCCCGCCGCATGGAATCAGCCACGAGTGGAATTGTCTCTTTGAGAGGTGCGAATATCTGATTGCCTTGAGGCTCATCATTCTTGATAAAGTCTCCACCAAGCCAAAAGTCATAACAGGCATTGGCAAAAGGCTGTGGGCGGAGCCCGAGCTTGGGCTTAACAATCGTTCCAACGATAAAACCACCATCAACATGGGGGCGACCCAGAACGCGCCATAGATCAGATATTGTTGTTGAAGGCCCGTCGAACAAACGCAAATAGTTAGGCGGCACATAAAAGTCATGCATCTTGGCATATTCAACATCACCCATGCCTTGGTTGTTGCCGATGCATAGGGTTAAAAATGAGCAAATCATGGCCCGACCATCAATGATATTGCGGTCAAACAGGGCAGTCGGATAAGCGATTTTCATTATCTCTTTTGCTTCATCAATTTCATAGACAATTGCATCAACACCGCGCGTGAAATCATCAGTTGTAGAGACCTCGACATTGGTGCCGGTTGAAGATTCAGCCGCGTTATGCGCTGCTGTGGAGAGATAGTCTCCAAACCCTGCTTTG
>CBFDBT010000018.1:0-24992 GCA_965603115.1 uncultured Alphaproteobacteria bacterium | reverse complement strand
CAAGGTGAATGATATTTTCGGTAAGGTCATGATCTCCCGATGAGATAAAGATTTTTGTACCGGTAATTTTATAGCTGCCATCGTCTTGTGGCTCTGCTTTGGTGCGCATTAACCCAAGATCGGTACCGCAGTGTGGCTCGGTCAAATTCATAGTGCCGCCCCAGCGACCATCCGTCATTGGCGGTAGATAAAGGGCACGCTGTTCGTCTGTGCCATCAATTTCTATGGCTGCGGCAGCGCCAGCCGTAAGACCCGGATACATGGCAAAAGAATGATTGGTGCTTACCATTAATTCTTCCATGATTATTCCCAATACGTGGGGCATGCCTTGCCCGCCATACTCAGGACTGGATGTAAGGCCTGTCCAGCCTGCCTCAACAAATTTATCGTAGGCCTCTTTAAATCCGGGAGAGGTAGTAACAGAACCATCCTCATGGCGCGTACAGCCCTCACTGTCACCAATCTGATTAATAGGAAGCAATTCATTTTCGCAAAATTTCGCGGCTTCTTCTAAAATAGCCGAGAGCAAGTCTGGGGTAGCTTCACTATAACCGGGTAGGTCAGTATATTCACTGACTCGCAGGATGTCATTGAGAACAAAAAGCATATCTTTGGTGGGGGCGTTATATATAGGCATGGGCTTTCCTTGATTATTTCTTATGCGATTTTAGCGTGTTTGGTTTGGGAATATCCGCCGTCTGGGTCCTGAACAAGATTTTCCAATATGTTACAAAACCCTTCAAGGTCTGTAATCATATTGTCGATATCTTTGCGTTGATTTCGTAAGGTCACTAAGCGATCTTGGCATTTGTTAAGTGTAACTTCCCGCTGTTTAATGCGTCCATCACCAAGGTCATAAAGGTCGAGCATTTCAGAAATTTCTGAAAGAGAAAATCCAACACTCTTGCCTTTGAGTATCCACATTATGCGAGCTTTATCACTGTGGGAATAAACACGGGTTTGGCCTTTGCGGGTAGGACTTACCATGCCTTGGTCTTCATAAAAGCGAAGGGTGCGGGCTGTCACACCAAGGTCGCGTGACAAGTCAGCAATCGTAAAAGTTTTATCGCTTTTTAAAACCATAGTGCGGCATTCCTTAAAATAAAGAAATCTGTATATAGTTAACGTTTACGTAAACGTCAAGCAATTAGTACAGCTTACACTATGCGTAATATAGGTTTTAGTGGGCGAAATTCCAGTAATCAGTGAAGACGTGGTCTGGAGATGGGGTTTTGTGATGAATATGTGGTAAAAAAACCTCTATTAGGAAAATGAGGAAAATAATTACCCTTTTGTGCATTCTAGACATTGATTTTTGCTTTTTAGGGGTCTAGGAGTTAGGCTGTACCTAGTTCATTCATTAAGGCTAATATACAAATGCCACTTTATTTACCTATCGCAGAACTCTCCATGAACGTATTTCTCGTCATTGGCATGGGCGCTGCTGTGGGTTTTTTATCGGGTATGTTTGGTGTTGGCGGCGGCTTTTTGATGACGCCACTCTTAATATTTGTTGGTGTGCCACCCACGGTAGCTGTGGCCACTGAAGCCAACCAAA
The DNA here is from genome assembly GCA_965603115.1 of uncultured Alphaproteobacteria bacterium. GTDB lineage: Bacteria > Pseudomonadota > Alphaproteobacteria > Sphingomonadales > Kordiimonadaceae > CBFDBT01. The sequence goes on along the minus strand of CBFDBT010000018.1, from coordinate 23,434 downwards.
TTACAGCAGCTTCAGTATCTGGCGCCTTGGCCCATTGGCGACGGGGCGGCGTCGATTTCAAAATGGGGGGCATTTTAATCGCGGGTGGTGCTGTTGGTGCTTTCATTGGTGCACAAGTTTTTGCCTACCTTAGAGAGCTTGGTCAAGTTGATCTGATGATTTCACTAGCCTATGTTATATTCTTGGGCTCAGTGGGTGGTTTGATGTTTTACGAGAGTGTGCAAGCCATCATTGCTGCTCGCAAACGCGGCGATGCACCACCTATTCGCAAATCCTCCAAAGAGCGTCATAGTGGCTGGGTGCACGCACTTCCTCTCAAAGTACGGTTTAGAAAATCGCGTCTTTATGTCAGTATGCTAGCGCCGCTTGTTATTGGCTTTTTGGTAGGTATTTTGTCTGCTATTATGGGTGTGGGTGGTGGTTTTGTTATGGTGCCCGCGATGATTTATTTGCTGGGAATGCCAACCAATGTAGTTATTGGCACCTCTCTTTTCCAGATTATCTTTGTGACGGCTTTGGCGACTGTATTCCATTCCGTTAATACGCAAACTGTAGATATTCTCTTGGCTGTATTATTGCTGACAGGTGCTGTTATAGGTGCACAAGTTGGCGTTAAGGTCGGGGTTAAGCTTAAGGGTGAGCAACTGCGGGCCTTGCTGGCGCTGATGGTTTTGGTGGTTTGTGTAAAAATGGCTATTGGATTAACGGCAACGCCTGATGATCTTTACTCTATTACAACGGTGCTGAAATGATGATGCGTCTTATAGCTATTTGTAGTTTGATACTTTGCAGTGGCCTCTCTGTGTCTGCACAGGAAATTGTCACCGACCTGTCTGAGCGTCAGGTTGATATTCGGTATAGTTTTGACGGCGCAGATCTTTTGCTTTTTGGAACAGTTGACCTGCCGCTAGATCTTCACGGAAGACAATATGATGTTGCTGTTGTGGTGCAAGGGCCTCCAGAAGATGTCAATGTGCGGCAAAAGGAAAAGACAGCCTTTATCTGGGTTAACCATGATGTGCATCTCTATGAGGGTGTGCCTGGGTTTTATATGGTGGCAAGTAACAGGCCTTTGTTAGACATTACCTCGCTTGATATTTTGAACACCGAAGGCGTAGGCTATCAGTCCCTTGCTTTTGAATCTGAAAAACACGATGAGCATGCGGTAGTTTTCCATGATGCCTTAGTACGAGGCAAGGAAAAGAAAGGCCTTTACCTTCATGACTCTAGCGGCGTTGCTATTGTTGGTGGCGGGTTATTTCGCGCGGATATTCGCTTGCCCGCCAATATACCCGTAGGTGAATTTAAAGTATCTACCTTTATTTATGTTGATGGTGATCTGGTTACCAAACGTACCATGCCGCTTGATGTTGAGAAAAAGGGTTTTGAGCGCGCCGTTTATTCTTACGCCCATAACTACCCGCTATATTACGGACTTACCGCAGTTTTGATCGCCCTCAGCGCTGGCTGGGTTGCCGGCTTCTTTGGTCGTAAATAAATCAGTTACCGAGAGTTTTATCCTAATATACTAAGAAGGCCCGCACCGTGGGTGAACGATGCGAGCCTTCGCCCTAAGATGGGTGTCTCTCGGGCGACAAACGGAATCTTTGGGTGTTAGGTGTTGAGTGGAGACCCCGTTCGTATTCTGCTAATTCTAATGTACTGTGATATTATCACCCATTAGGTCTGCTGTAGCTTTTGAGGCTAGGTGGCGCTGGATACCAAGCCACATATCAAACCCTTCATTATCACCGATGGCATGCATTTTCTTCAAAGCTTCGTCAGCATATAAATGAGCACTGCTGCCTAGATTATTCAATAGGTTGTCAGCGGCTATACCAAAATATACATTCGTATCAAAATCTTCTAACTGAGGCATAATCTTCATCCTGTTCTGGCCGGTGTTTAAACTCACCACTATAAAAGCAACAGGCGTGCCAACTTTTAAAGCCGCAGTTTTATGGGGTTTGGCTAGATTAATGAAGATTATGACTCACCTATTTCTGCCCACTAGGCAAATAAAGCGGCAATTTTTTCAAGGCGCTTGGACAATAAAAAACCCGGACAAAACATGCCCGGGTTTTATAAATTTTATAGTGGTGCTAATTAGCGACGGTCGCCGACCAAGCGTAGTAGCATAAGGAAGAGGTTAACAAAATCGAGATAAAGCGAAGTTGCGCCCATAATAGCAGTTTTGGCCGCTAGCTCACCACTGTGTGAAACCTGGAAATACATCTCCTTAATTTTTTGCGTGTCGTAAGCAGTAAGGCCGGCAAAGACAAGCACACCAACCACAGAGATGATAAAGTGCATTGCAGAGGACTGCATAAACATATTCACAACACTTGCTATGATGATACCAAACAGGCCCATCATCAAGAAAGTGCGCATACCACTTAAGCTCTTCTTAGTCGTATAACCATAAAGGCTAAGCGCACCGAATGCAGCGGATGTGATAAAGAATACTCTGACAACACTCTCGCCAGTATACATCAACATCACAGAGCTTAGTGAAAGTCCCATTGTGGCAGCAAAAGCAAAGAAAACCATTTTGAGCGTGCTCGACGACATTTTGTTAAGGCCAAAGTTCATTGCAAGAATGAAAGCAAATGGTGACAAGAGAGCAACCCAGCCAAGACCAGTATAGCCAACTATGGCAAAAGAGTCGCCGTATGGTGCCAGTTGAAATAGAGCTTGCAGCATAGCAGGCGATTGGCTTGTCATCAGGGCAACTATGCCTGTGAGAAGCACGCCGGATGCCATGTAATTATAGACATTGAGCATATAAGCCCGCAGGCCTGCATCAAATTCTTTAGTTTGCGCTTGAGTGGCGCTTGTAGTGCCAAATGCTTGACGTTGGTCAACCATAATATTCCCCTTTAATTTAAGTTGCCCTATATTTGGGTAATTTTGCTCAACATTCAAGCAAAAGCGGATATAAAAGTTATAATTTTTAAATTATTCTTCGCGAAGCACCTGATTTGGCCGCACGCCGAGCGCTTTAATGCTCGACATTAGGCCAAAAGTTATAGTGACGCCAAGGCTTGCAAATACGGTAATAATCATCGGAGCGGGCAAGAGAGTAAATTTCATATTCATCACCTGTGCGACAACCATATAGCCAGCTAGACTACCAAGAAATAACGCTATGACAGCCGTTATCATGCCAATGGCGAGATATTCGAGCAAATAGGCGCGTAATATTTGGCTGCGTACGGCGCCGACCACTTTAAGGATAACGGCGTCATATACCCTTTGCTGAAATCCTGCCGCAATGGCGCCGGCCAGTACAAAAACACCTGCGACTATTGCGACAAGGGATGTAGCGCGCACAGCCACGCCTATTTGAACCAGCATGCCATTGACTTTGTCGATCACTTCTTTCACGCGAACGGCAGTTACTGCAGGAAAGTCTTTGGTGAGTTTATTATAGGCTCTCGCTTCGGCCTCTCCCGTGGCGCGAATATTGGCCATAAAGCTGTGGGGCGCGCCTTTCATTGTGTTGGGGTCAAGCATGATAACGAAGTTAAAGCCCATACCGCCCCAGTTAATTTCACGCGTAGAGCGCAGGCGGGTAGAAATTTCTCGCCCAAGAATATTTAGCGTCATCGTGTCGCCAATGGTCATGCCCAGCCCGGTAGCTGCTGCGTCACCAATGGAAATCTCAGGGGGCCCGTCGTAGCCGAGAGGCCACCAATCGCCTTTAACTATAGGGCTTTTTTCAGGAATTATAGCACTATAGCTTAACCCTCTATCCCCTCTGATAACCCAGTTAAAAGCGGGATCAACTTTTAGCTCGTTCACTGGGGTTCCATTAACATGAGTCACACGACCTCTAAGCGATGCCACACTGTTAAATTCATCGATGCCGTCTATGGAAAGTGCGTCTTTCTTAAAAGCTTCTAGCTGATCTTTTTGAATGTCGAGAAAAAAGAACGCAGGGGCGCGTTCAGGGACTTGATTATTGAGTTCGCGAGCTAAATTGCCTTCGACGAGAGCAAGGCCAGCAAAAAGCGTGAGACCAAGGCCAAGGGAAATGACCACAGCACTTGTAGCAGCCCCCGGGCGGTGGATATTAGCGAGCGCCAGACGTTGCAGTGCATTTTTGGGCCGAGGCATTTTGCGAGCAAACCTTTCAATCAAACCACTGGTTGCCTTGAGTAATAATAAACTAATCATGGCACCCGCAATAAAACCACTTGCCAGTGCAATATTATCTGCAAGGCCGATGGCTAGAGCAACAACCGTGATAGCCGCACCATAGACAATCACCTGATACACCGCGCGCGGGTTCTGTTTGTCAGGGGCAACAAGGGCGCGAAATAACCGCACTGCTGGCAGGTCGCGCGCTTTACCAAGTGGCCAACTGGTGAAAGCGATGGTGATTAGCAAGCCATAGAGTGCCGCCATTATTAGGGCTTTGGGGTAAAGCCCCTGTTCGGCGGAAATGGGTAAACTGTCAGGTAGAAAAAGCATTAAAACATCGGGTAACATAGCGCCAGCCATAACACCTATGGCAATAGCGATGACGCCAAGTAACATCACTTGCATGAAGTAAATCATGAAAATACTATTGCCACTTGCGCCCAAGATTTTAAAGGTCGCTATGGTTTTTGTTTTACGGTCCATATAGCCCTTTACAGCATTACTGACCCCAACACCCCCCACCACTAGTGCAGTTAAGCCTACGAGGGTTAAAAACATGCTCATGCGGCCGATGAAACGCCTAAGGCCAGGCGCGGCACCAGAACTATCGCGCACCGACCAACGCTCATCTGGGTAGCGCTCTTGCAAAGCTTTGCGCCAAGTCTCAATGTCTATATTTTCTGGCATTTTAAGCTTATAATAATGATCAATAAGGCTGCCTGTTGCCTTGAGTCCCGCTTCAATCATAGCCGCGTTATAGACCATGATGCTCGGGCCTAGCTGGAAACCAAGGTTAGCTTTATCCGGTTCTTTATCAATTAGCGCTCTGATGGTGATTTTTATTGTGCCAACAGAGAGGCTGTCACCGATGCCAACACCAAGACGTGAGGCGAGCGCTGTTTCAATCACAGTGCCCCATGTACCGTTTTTCTTGGTAAAAAGAGCATCATGCGGCAGGGTAGGTGATGTAAGAAATTCCCCATAAAGCGGATAAAGCGCATCAATAGAGCGCAATTCCACAAGTGTGTTTTCACCAGCGACAGAGCGCGCCATGGTGCGCATGCGGGTCGACTGTGACATAATGCCTTGCCCTGCCAGCCATGTACGCTGCTCCTGAGTGATATCACTTCTGTTCATGCGAACTTCAATGTCACCGCCCAAAATTGCTTGGCCTTCGCGCAGTAGCCCTTCTTCGATAGACTGAGTAAGCGAGCCAACGGCTGCAATCGCGGTTACGCCAAGTATCAGGCAGGCCATAAAAACGCGAAAGCCCTTTAGCCCAGCGCGAAGTTCCCTTAAGGCAAAGCGTAAACTAACTGGAAGGCGAGGGTTATGACTAAAAGCACTCATTCTTTTAGCATGCTTTTGAAGTTGCTATCAGATGACACGCTTGCAGTGTTGCCTGTATCATCACTAATACAACCATCGGCCATGGAGATAACCCTGTCGCAGCGATCAGCGAGGGCCGGATCATGGGTTACCAGAATAAGCGTAGAGCCGCGTGATTTTTGCAGATCAAATATAAGATCTATAATGGCATGCCCAGTGTTGCTATCCAGATTTCCCGTTGGCTCATCACCAAATAGCAGTTCTGGTTCTGGTGCAATGGCGCGCGCCAAAGCAACCCGTTGTTGTTCGCCGCCTGACAGTTGTGCAGGATAATGGTCAAGACGGTGATCAAGGCCTACCAGTTTAAGCTCGCTTAAGGCCCGTTCAAAGGCATCCTTGTCTCCCGCAAGTTCAAGCGGTACTGCGACATTTTCGAGCGCGGTCATGGTGGGAATTAAGTGAAAGGCCTGCATGACGATGCCTATATGGTCGCGGCGGTGCAGGGCAAGCCTGTCTTCGTCGCAGTCGCCCATGTTAAGCCCTGAAACCACCACCTCACCTGATGTGGGTTGCTCCAAGCCTGTCATCAGGCTCATAAGGCTAGATTTGCCGCTTCCGGACGGCCCCACAATGCCTACAGTTTCACCTGCTTTTATTTCTAGGGATATACCCTTGAGTATCTCAACGGGCCCTGCTCCAGAATTGAGTGTCAGGATGACATTGTCTAGGGTTATAATATTATCCGGTTGTGTCATATTTTTGCTCGCTGCTATGTATAGTTTTTTTGATTATTATTTACCCTTAATGGGCTTGGTATTATAGATGTTATTTTTTGAGAGAAAAACAAGCCATTTCTGTATCTAATTCGATAATGTTGGGCATGGATTTGCGCACCTTCTGTTTAATAGCTTCAATCCCGCCTTGCTTTTTTAGCCAATTGGTAAGGTCACCCTTGTCATAATGCATAGGCACAATGTGACGAGCATCAAAGGCTGCCTTGATAAGTTTTATGCTCTCTTCATCCAGTAAAAGCCAGTAGGGCAACAAAAGCCAGTCGACCTTTAGTTTATCAATGCCAGCAGCTTTAAGGTCGTCTAGTTTGGCATCCATATCGCCGACATGCATGATACTGTGTCCGGCGACCTCAACGCGAATACCAATATTATCAATGGCGCGCCCATCCCCGTGACTGATACCGTAAAGCGTTGTTGGAAAAGCAAGCCCCTCAAGTATTTTACTCTCGCCAATCTTTGGCACATCGCTATAGATGCGCTTTTCTTCGTAAGGCATAAGGTCGACGCTGCGCAGCTTGTTGTGGCCTTGTTTGGTCATGATAATAGCCGTATCAGGATTGTGCCGCAGATGACGAATGATCGGTTCACCTTTCATATGGTCGGCGTGGTCGTGACTGGCAAAAATCATCCGCACGTTAGCAAAGCGCCCTTGCATATATTCCATTTCGCGCCGCAATGGTGGTTTTGCGAAATGATAGCCAACCAAGCCGCGGGCAAATAGCGTATCCATGAGAATACTCTTCTCTCCGTCGCTCGCAAAAAAACCGGCGTTGGCAACATGGCATAGCTGGGCATCTTGTCCGCTAACTGGAGCGGATGAGCAGAGAGCTATCACAAGCAAAATAATTTTTTTGGCAAAAGCCATACACATTCCTCATTAATCTATTATCTATAGCATTGTGTAGCATAACGTCGATGACAAGAAAAATCACATGAACTTGATGTCGAAAGTATAAAATGACATGTTACAGTGATAAAAATAAAGGATGTTATATGCGCTACCTAACCATTGTTTTTCTATCTTTTCTATTGTCTTACTCTGTTGAGGCAAACGAAAGTGCGGACAAGAAAACCATTGTCCTTGCTTACGGTGATAGCTTAACAGCAGGATACGGCCTTGGGCCGGGGGAAGGTTTTACGCCTCAGCTTCAGGCGTGGTTGGCTGAGCGCCTCGGTCATCCGGTTAAAGTGTTTAATGCCGGTGTGAGCGGGGACACCTCAAGCGGAGGTCGTGCGCGTCTTGAGTGGACTGTTTCTGGCTTGCCAAATGGCAAAGCTGACCTTGTGATTTTAGAGCTTGGTGGTAATGACGTGTTGCGCGGCATTGACCCAAAGATAACGCATGAGAACATGTCGACCATGATCCAATTTTTTCAGAGCAAAGGCATGAAGGTTTTAATTGCAGGCATGCGGTCCCCACCGAGCTATGGGCCTGCCTATCAAAGTGCTTTTGATACGCTCTACCCTGATTTGGCCCGGCAATATAAAGCCGAACTCTACCCCTTCTTTTTGGATGGCGTGGCCATGGATAAAAGTCTTAATCAGGCGGATGGGATTCACCCTACAAAAGAAGGTATTGCTGTTATCGTTGAAAAAATAGGTCCTCTTGTAGAATCAATGATTAAGCAAAAATAAAGGCTAAAAACGAATCGGAGCTTAAGTTACAGCGAATCGAAGGCAAAAATGATACTTTGACTGTTTGACATCCCCTAAAATTAGACCTAGAATCTTTAGAAGTTAGATCAGGGGAGAATAACAGTGAAGTTCAGAGTCCTAAATTTAGTGTCTGTTATGGCCATAGTGCTCGCCACAAGTGCGACTATGAAGGCGCAGGACTATGACATTGAAGACATCATGACACTGGCGCAAGGGGGCAATGCAAAAGCACAGCAGTCTCTTGGATATTTATATGCGACAGGTGATGGCGTAACTCTGGATCAAATTGAGGCCGTGCGGTGGTACAGGCTTGCCGCTGAACAGGGAAATGCTCAAGCACAAATTACGCTGGGTTCTAAATATGCTCTAGGTCAGGGTGTTGAAGAAGATCACGCTGAAGCTGTGAAATGGTATAGACTTGCTGCTGAGCAGGGTATGGCAGAAGCCCAAGTTACACTGGGCTCGAAATATGCTCTCGGTCAGGGCGTGGAAAAAGATCAAGTTGAAGCCAATAAATGGTACCGGCTAGCAGTTGATCAAAACTCTGCAGTGGCGGAACATGCCCTCGGAGTGAAATATGCTCTGGGGCAAGGCGTTTTTGAGGACCAAGAGCGCGCCGTTGAATTATATCAATTGGCCGCGGATCAAGGCCTAGCAAAATCGCAACATGTACTTGCCGTAAGATATCAGCTTGGGCAGGGCGTGGGCCAAGATTCTGAAGAAGCTGTTTATTGGTATAAGAAGGCCGCCGCTAATGGTCTGGCTATTTCTCAGTTTACCCTTGGCATTCATTATGCTCTTGGGCTTGGTGTGGAGAAGGATGAGAACGAGGCGATCAGATTATATCTCTTGGCAGCAGATCAAGATTTAGAGATTGCGCAAGAAGCGTTGCAGCATAAAGACCTCGATAGCTACTATGCCCAAGCCGCCGACCCTGTTACGGACAGTTATTCTACGGATTATACGATAGATAGTGGCAGCACAGATATGTCATCCGAGAGTGCAGTGGACACAGATGATACTTACTCAGATAGCGCCGTGATTGAACCAAGTGACGCTTACCCTGATAGCGCTGTGGTCGAGCCAGAATATGTTGCTGATAGTGGTGAAGCTCTCGAAGATGAGCAAAGCCAAGTCAGCGAGCAGAGTGAAGAAGATGCACTTGCGCTCATGCAGGAGACAGAGGCTGAACCTATCGTTGAAGAACCGGTTGCGGCTGTTGCCCCTGAGCCTGTTAAGAAACCTGTTTCTGCCAAAAAGAAGCGGGTTCAATTAAAGGCAGATGACAACGATTGGACTATGCCGACCCTTATAGCTATTTTTGCTGCGGTTATTGCGGTGATAGGTATTACTATTTACAGAAGGCGGAAGTCTGGCAATGCTTCAGAAGCAGAAGAGGCGGAAGCGTCTGATAGCTCAGATTCGTCGACAGGTGGGTACTGGTAACATTACCCTCACTTAATTTGTCAAAATACTTAAGAGAAATTTCAGGGTTTATGAGAGGTTGTGCGTTTTGACGATCGCCTCTAGCAGGCCTTTGGCAGCACCATCCACCAAGTCATAGACAAGTTCAAACCCATCATCACCACCATAATAGGGATCAGGCACTTCCTGTGTAGGGGCCGAAGGGTGGTGGCTTAAAAACAATGTGATGCGTTCACTATTATATTTTGGGGCCGCAGATAGCATGTCGCGGTAATTATCAAAGTCCATTGCTAGAATATAATTATAAGCTTCAAAATCGCTTAAGCATAACTTTCGAGACCGCTGCCCTGATATATCCGTGCCGTACATAATAGTAGTTGCCTGAGCGCGATAGTCGGGTGGGTTGCCAGCGTGATAACCAATAGTGCCAGCACTATCAATTTTAAATGCATGCTCTAGTCCGGCGTCTATCACACGGCGGCGAAACACACCTTCCGCCATTGGCGAGCGACAGATATTGCCCATGCATACGAATAGAACTGATATCATAGATTATTCCCTGTAATGCAATATTGCAAGCCTGACCCCATTTATTTAGCTATAGCTCGACGATGCTATAAGAATATAATAGTCTGATTTGTAAGAATAACCTATGGAAAAGTAGCTTTGTCCAACGACAGAAATATTGTGATTTTAACAGGGGCTGGCATATCAGCGGAATCGGGTGTGAAAACATTTCGCGATAACGATGGTTTGTGGGAAAGCCACCGCGTTGAAGATGTAGCAACACCTGAGGCCTTCTTGGCGGACCCTGATATGGTACAAGATTTTTATAATCTAAGACGCGCCCAGATGACAACGGTTGAGCCCAATGCAGCCCATAAGGCGCTGGCAAAACTTGAAGCTGATTATGGCGGTATGGTTACTATAATTACGCAAAATGTTGATGATTTGCACGAACGGGCGGGTAGTAACAATATCATTCATATGCACGGTGAGCTCGCTAAAGTACGTTGCACCAAATGTGAGATGGTGCATGTTTGGCTTGATAACTGCGACCAAAGTACAAGCTGCCCAACTTGTGGAGCGTTTCCAGCTCTTCGGCCTCACATTGTCTGGTTTGGGGAAATGCCCTTTGAAATGGAGCGCATCTACCGTCTGCTGCATGAAGCTGATATATTTGTCTCTATTGGCACCTCGGGCAATGTCTATCCTGCGGCAGGTTTTGTTGCAGAAGTTACGGCAATTGGCAGGGCTAAAAGTTACGAGATAAACTTGGAGCCTTCGCTTGGAGCATCCCAATTTGATGAAACAAGACATGGACCTGCGGGAAAATTAGTGCCACACTTTGTTAGCGAGCTAATGGCTGAATGATTGATAGGGTATTGGGGAGGTATTTATGACGGAAAGACCAGTCGCGTTGAGCGAAGAGGAAATTGATATTGCCCTGCAAAGCTTAGAGGGTTGGGTTTATGATGAGGATGTTAAATCCTTCAAGAAAAATTATTTATTCAAGGACTTTAGCGAAGCTTTCGGATTTATGAATGCGGTTGCTATGCTTGCGGACAAAATGGACCATCACCCTGAATGGTTTAATGTTTATAATAAAGTTAACGTTGCGCTCACGACCCACGATGTAAGTGGTGTCTCCGCCTTTGATGTGGTAATGGCTACCTATATGAACGAGATGGCGGGGGAACTTACCCGTCCACCCAAGTCCTGTTGAGCGTGTGCGCTATCGCCACTTGAGGCGGTAGTAAGAAGTCTCGCGATCATTCTCCTGCTAGTACCGCACGGGCTTCATCCTTGGTAATCCAGATTAACGCTTCAACCTCTTTTTCGTCAGCTTTTGCCGTGCCACTGATTATGTCAGCAAAGCAACCAATCATCAGGTTACTGGTAAAGGGCCAAGGCTGGCTGGCGATATATTGCACGTCGCCAATACGCACGCTGGTTTCTTCAAACATTTCACGTCGAACGGCTTCTTCTATCGTCTCACCGGGCTCCATAAACCCTGCGAGCGCACTAAAGACTGTCTCCGGGTAATGATAACCGCGACCGAGTAGAGCTTTATCGCCCTTAATGCCGAGCATGATAACAACAGGATCTGTTCGTGGGTAGTGCTGGGCCTCACAGGCTGGACATTTACGTTCATAGCCTGCTTTGCTAATGGCGCTTTCTGCTCCACATTTAGCGCAGTGCTTGTGGCTTTTATGCCAATCGAGCATAGATTTAGCCTGAGCAACAATGCCCATCATGCCATTGTCACCGTCCGGGGCATTAAGTTTGATAGCAAGTTCGCGTGGTTCGCGAAATAAACCGGGTAGGTCAGGCGGACTTGCAATTTCTGCGGCATAATAAAATTTATCATCCATAGTACCAAGGTAAATGGTATTGATAAATGTGGCTGGATTGGTCTCATCTGCAAAGAGCCAAAGAAGCTCACCAGTATCTTCAAAAGTAAAAACTTCGCCTTCACAATAGAGTAAAATACGCGAATCATCGCGCAGTAGGCGTTCTTTTAACAGGGTAGGGTCGTCTCTAATAGCATCTCCACGGTCAAGTGGGTTGCCTGAAAAGGCGGTTAAAATCGCGCTCATACTACTGTTTCCTACAAAAAAATCACTTTTATAGCCTAATCTCAGATATTGCCTCTTGCAAGTAGTGATAACTTTCATCATATAAAGCGCGGGAGGCGCGGCGGGCAGATCGCTCGTTAATCCGGTCAGGCCCGAAAGGGAGCAGCCGCACCGAGTTAGATTTGGGTCGTCGTGTCCTTCCACCTTAATTATTTTATTTAGCCTCATTCGCCACTAAAACTTTTGAGCTCACGCTTAGGCTTTCACGCTCACGTGTGGCGCGTAGTCACGCTTGCCTCAGATGTAAACATCTTCGAATTTTTCCTTTAATATATCCTCGCTTCGCTGCGGGCGGGCTTTGCCCTTGCCTTGAAGCTTCGCTTCTACGGATTTTTCCATACTTTCCTCTTTTTTATAGTCACTAATCCTGCTATTGCTTTGCGGTAGTTTTATGGAGATATGATCTATGGCAGATAGTGCCGCAAACACCGATGAAAATTACCGCGTACTTGCGCGAAAATATCGCCCGCATAATTTTGACAGTCTTATTGGTCAAGAAGCGATGGTGCGTACACTATCGAATGCTATTGATGCCGGCCGCTTGGCCCATGCTTTTATATTAACAGGGGTACGCGGAGTGGGTAAAACCACGACCGCCCGCATTATTGCCAAGGCGCTTAACTGTACAGCAAATGATGGTCCGACAATAAGACCGTGCGGTAAGTGTGAGCAATGCGTCTCTATAGCAGAATCACGTCACGTTGATGTGCTCGAGATGGATGCGGCGTCGCGCACGGGTGTTGATGATATACGCGAGATTATTGAAGGGGTGCGTTATGCGCCTGTTTCTGCGCGCTATAAAATATATATTATTGATGAAGTCCACATGCTGAGTAAAAATGCGTTTAATGCACTTTTGAAAACACTTGAAGAACCACCAGAGCATGTGAAATTTATTTTTGCGACCACGGAAATTCGCAAGCTTCCAGTGACGGTTCTATCCCGTTGTCAACGTTTTGATCTTAAGCGTATCGACAGTGATGTGATGGTCGCGCATTTGACCAGCATTGTATCTCAAGAAGAAAGTAAAGCTGAAGATGCCGCGCTTAAACTTATTGCGCGCGCCGCTGAAGGCTCTGTTCGGGATGCGCTGTCCCTTTTGGATCAAGCGATTGCTCATGGAGCGGGAGACGTTAGCGAGCAGCAGGTGCGGGACATGCTGGGTCTGGCTGATAGGGCCCAAGTGCTTGATTTATTTGAGCTTGTTATGGCGGGTAAAGTAAAAGAAGGCCTTACCACACTGCGAGCGCAATATGATTTAGGTGCGGATCCCGCGGTTGTTATGCAAGATATGCTCGATGTAACTCACTGGCTGACACGCTTAAAGGTGACACCAGAGACGGGTAATGACACGTTGGTTAGCGAAGCTGAAAAAACCCAAGGCGGTGAAATGGCAAAATCACTGGCCATATCGCATTTAACGCTGGCTTGGCAAATGCTACTCAAAGGCCACCTCGAAGTAAAAGAATCGCCGTCTCCTATTGCTGCAGCTGAAATGGTCCTCATTCGCCTTGCTTATGCGGTTGATCTGCCGGGCCCTGCTGAATTGGTTAAGCAGTTAAAAGCAAAGCCGAACGGGTCTGCTGAAGCGTCTGCATCTGATTCTGCGCCCGTTTCTGCACCAGCCAGTGCGGCTAGTGTCTCAGCTATCGGCCAAACGGTCCCGCCCCAAGCCGAGCAAGCAGCACCACAAGCGGCGCCTACAGCGCAGGTGCTTGCGATCAAGTCAGATATGGGCGGGGAACATGCAAAGCACCCCTTGCCTCTTGAGTTTAAAGGACTAGTTGAACTCTTTCGGCAGGAAAAGCGCATACCGCTCGCGGTTATATTAACGGACCGCGTAAAGTTGGTCGATTATAAGCCGGGAAAATTGGAGATTAATTTGCTCGACGGCGTGCCTCCTACTTTTGGTATGGATTTTAAGCAATGCCTTAAAGAGTGGACGGGTGTAGATTGGCAGCTTATTTTGTCACAATCGGCAGGTAATGCATCCCTGCGAGAGCAAGATGTTGCTCATAAACAAGCGCTAAAAGACGAAGCGGCTTGTGACCCTATGGTAATGGCGTTGATGGAGGTTTTTCCACGGGCCGAGATGCTGCAAGTGCGGGAAAGCTCTAGAGATGAGCCTATAGAAGACTTAGATATTGATGATGATGGGGCTGCAGCATATTCTGAGGACAAATTTGAATTTTAATTGTTAGGTGAGGTGAAGAGGGTGAGTGAAAAAGGTAAGAAGGCTGAAAAAGTGGAGCCTAAGGAAAAGGGTGCCGCAGCACCAGCAGCAGACAAGAAGGATAATGGATCAAAACCTCCTAAGAAAAAAGGTAGCTTGATATCCATTCTATCAATTGTTTTTGGAATTTTATTTGGTGCAATTATTGCCTATCTCCAGTTTCAATTCGACTATGCAGATAACCCTTCGAAATATTTCGATACACAATTACAAAACTATATATGGGTTAATGTAGCAGCAATTGTTGTACCATGGTTTATGGTTTTTGCGCTCGGTACACCCATGATGGCCTTCACTTATGTAGCTTTAAAGCGATTATTAAAGATATAGGCGATCATTCACTAACAATTAAGGTAACGCGTAAATATGTTAAAAGGACTTAAAGATATGAAGGGCTTAGCTGGCATGATGAAGCAGGCGCAAGAAATGCAGTCGAAAATGGCTGACATGCAAACTGCGCTGGATGACATGATAGTAGAAGGCAGCTCCGGCGCTGGAATGGTAAAACTTTCTATGACCGCCAAGGGTGCCATGACATCCCTAACCATTGATCCATCGCTTTTTGTTGCTGAGGATAAAGAAGTTGTAGAAGACCTCATAGTAGCAGCTCATAACGATGCCAAAGATAAAGCGGAAAAATTGCGTCAAGAAGAAATGAGCAAAATGACAGGCGGCATGGACCTAGGTGGATTAAATTTGCCAGACGGTTTCAAACTTCCTTTTTAACATAGCGCCATAATCAGAGATATTTATGCCTCGTAGTCACTCTGCCGATATTGATCGTTTGATCCAGCTATTAGCCAGACTGCCAGGACTTGGGCCGCGTTCTGCGCGTCGCTCTGTGCTGCAACTTCTGAAAAAGCGCGAAGCTGTGATGAAACCGCTGGCGCTTGCTCTAAGAGACGTTGCTGATACGGTCATGGTTTGTGATACCTGCGGTAATCTTGATACGCAAAGCCCCTGCCATGTTTGTGGAGATGCTCGCAGAGATACAAGTGTAATTTGTGTTGTAGAAGATGTTGCTGATCTTTGGGCGCTCGATCGCAGTGAAACCTTTAAGGGCCACTATCATGTGCTAGGTGGCACTCTCTCTGCACTTGATGGTGTTGGCCCGCAAGATTTGAACATCTCTTCTCTCGGGGAAAGGGTTTCTAATGGAGACGTTAAGGAAGTTATTCTTGCACTTAACGCGACCGTAGATGGTCAGACCACAAGTCATTACCTTGCCGAATTACTGGTTGAGCATGATGTAAAAGTAAGCGCGCGTGCGCATGGCGTGCCCGTTGGCGGGGAACTTGATTACCTAGATGATGGTACGTTGGCCGCTGCACTGCGCGCACGCACTAAGGTGGGAGAGTGAGATGGATTTGGTGTCTGAGAAAGAGTGATTCCCGTTCGTCCTGAGTGGAGCCTGAGCTTGACGAAGGCGAAATCGAAGGATAAGCAGATTAAATGGCTTTTTACGACTACATCTTAAAATGCAGCGATGGCAGTTATTATACTGGTCACACGGATAACCTTGAGAAAAGAATGGGGGAGCACCAGTCAGGACTTTGTGGTGGCTATACTGCTAAAAGATTGCCTGTCGATCTGGTTTTTTCTGAAAATTTTCCAACGAGGCTTGAGGCCTTGGAAGCTGAGCAACACATTAAAGGGTGGAGCAGGGCCAAAAAAGAGGCTCTCATGGAAAATGATTGGGCTGAAATAAAGAAAATAGTAAGGGATGAAAAGGCTTCGACGACGCCTTCGCAAATCTCAGGCTCTGCTCAGCCCGAACGGAAGATTGTGGATAGTAAATCAGATTATGTACGACACAAAGGTGGTTGCCACTGCGGTGCGGTGACATTTGAAGTTGATGCACCAGCAGACATACATGCCACACACTGTAATTGCAGTATATGTAGTGCCACTGGCTTTTTGCATCTGATTGTCGAAGGTGATAAATTTCATCTGTTGAGCGGGGCTGATAATCTCACGGAATATAGTTTTAACACCCACACCGCCAAGCACCTCTTTTGCAAGACCTGTGGCGTTAAAAGCTTTTATGTACCGCGCAGCCACCCAAACGGCTTTAGCGTTAATGTACACTCACTTGATAAAGATACGATTACATCGCTCACTATAGAAGAGTTTGATGGTGATAATTGGGAAAATAATATCCACAAAATTACGTGAGCATATCCTCAATCACACTCTCATAAATATCAGTGAGGGCCTTGAGGTCAGCGACGACAATATGTTCGTCGATTTTGTGCATGCTAGCGCCTACCAATCCAAACTCGACAACAGGGCACATATTTTTAATGAAGCGTGCGTCTGATGTGCCGCCGGTGGTGGAAAGCTCTGGAGTGCGGCCTAGGTGCTGTTCAACAGATGCAACAATAGCATCAGAAAGTTTGCCGGGTGGTGTGAGAAAGGCGTCTCCTGATAACCACCAATCTACACTATAGTCAACGCCTGCGCGGTCCATACGTTGGGTTAATTCAGTTGTTAGATCTTCGGGTGTGAAAGTACTGGCAAAGCGCACATTAAAGCGAGCCTTGGCTTCAGCTGGTATCACATTGTGACTATCATTATCGTTAGAGC
Source organism: uncultured Alphaproteobacteria bacterium (assembly GCA_965603115.1). Lineage (GTDB taxonomy): Bacteria > Pseudomonadota > Alphaproteobacteria > Sphingomonadales > Kordiimonadaceae > CBFDBT01. Next base: position 6,626 of record CBFDBT010000018.1, on the reverse strand, counting down.
AAGTGACGCTAACTATTTCAAGATTTGAGGGCTGGAAATGCGCATTGCCATCGTCGAGTGGTTTTTTGTTGAGCTCGGCGAGGACTTTAACCAGTCGAGGAATAGGATTATCGGCAAGATGGGGATAAGCCACATGGCCTTGATGTCCGTGCGCTGTGACAATGCCGTGCAAGCTGCCGCGACGACCAATTTTAATCATTTCACCAAGTTCGTTCGGATTGGTCGGTTCACCAACAAGACAAAAATCGATTGCCTCGCCGCGCTCTTCTAGCCAGCTTAAAACTTTTTTGGTGCCATTAATTCCGGGGCCCTCTTCATCACCAGTAATAAGAAATGAAAGAGATCCTTTGGGTGGCCCCTTTTGTAGGTGACGCTCTGTGGCTTCAACAAAAGCCGCGATGGCTGCTTTCATGTCAGCGGCTCCGCGACCATGCAGCAAGCCATTTTTTACTTGTGCTGAAAAGGGGTCATGCTGCCATTTATCAACTGCACCCGCAGGCACAACATCAGTGTGACCTGCAAAACAGAAATTAGGAGCGTCGCTTCCAATGCGAGCGTAAAGGTTAGGCACGGCTTCTTCACCCTCTTCCTCAAACACAAGTCGGTGACATGTAAAACCCAGCCCATCAAGAGCAGCTTCAAGCACATCCATAGCGTCGCCATTATCGGGCGTGATACTTTTTACGCGAATTAGGTCTTGCGCTAATGTGAGAGCATTAATGGTCATTATCTATGTATCCTCGCTTTGCTGCGGGCGGCCCTTGGCCTTGCCTTTGAGGCTAAAGCCTCTGCGGATTAATCTTTAATCCCTGAGTAAGTCATTGACCGAGGTTTTGCTGCGGGTGCGTTCGTCGACTTGTTTAACGATAACAGCGCAGTATAAACCCGGCCCCGGTGAGCCATCGGCGAGGGGTTTGCCTGGTAGCGTGCCCGGCACAACAACGGAGTAAGCTGGCACACGCCCCATATGAACTTCGCCGGTTGCACGGTCAACAATTTTGGTGGAAGCACCAATATAGACACCCATTGAGACAACCGCGCCTTCTTCAACGATCACGCCTTCGGCTATTTCACTGCGGGCTCCGATAAAACAATTGTCTTCGATAATGACAGGGCCAGCTTGCAAAGGTTCTAAAACGCCGCCAATACCGACACCGCCAGAAAGATGTACATTCTTGCCAATTTGGGCACAGCTACCAACCGTTGTCCAAGTATCGACCATAGTGCCTTCATCTACGTAAGCGCCTAAATTGACAAAGGACGGCATCAAAACAGCTCCCTTTGCAATATAGGCACTGCGGCGCACAATGGCACCCGGTACGGCGCGAAACCCACTCTTTCTAAAGTCTGCATCGCTCATGCCGTCAAATTTGCTTGGCACTTTATCAAACCAGTGGCTATTTATGCCCGGCGCCCCTTCAATCATTTCCATATCGTTGAGGCGGAAAGACAGTAGAACCGCTTTTTTTAGCCACTGATGGACGATCCAAACACCATCTTGTTTGCTGGCAACACGTTGTTTTCCACTGTCGAGCAGGAGCAGGGCTTCATTTACGGCATCGCGAACATCACCTGTTGTTGTTAGCGAAATATTATCACGATCCTCCCAAGCTTGATCGATGGTTGCTTCAAGAGCTGAATAGGGCATTGAAAAAGTCCTTTTAATCTATCTATATTGTGTGTTTGATACGCTATTTTGAAAATGAGGGCAAAGCTTTCAGGTGAAAGTATTATACTTGACTAGCTTGAATGTTTGACATGATCCTTTAGCCATGTTGCCAGATCGTGAGTTTCAACATCAATAAAATCAGGGTGGTGATCGGTTTTACCCCAAATAGAGCCAGTGTTAACCCAGATTGTGCCCATACCTAATTCTTTAGCAGGGATTAGGTTTTTAGCCATATCTTCCACCATAACAGCTTTGTTGGGGTCAACGTCATGATCGGCCAAGAACTTTTCGTAAGAAACCATCTCCGGTTTTGGTTTCAAACTGGCGGCTTTAATATCAAAAATACTTTCAATTTGATCAGCGATACCAAGGCGGTCTAATATTTTTGCACTATAGGAAGCATCAGCATTTGTATAAACCAGTTTTCGTCCATCAAGGGACGCCAGAGCATCAATGAGCATTGGAGACTTTTTAATAGGAGAAAAGTCAATATCATGGACATAGTCAAGAAAATGGTCAGGATCAGCATCATGATGTTTCATCATTCCAAACAGAGTAGTACCATACTTCATGAAGTAGTCTTTTTGGATTTTTCTGGCTTCTTCGGGTCCGATCGAAAGACTTTCGGCGACATAGTCTCTAAGCTTAATGTCTATTTGAGCGAATAGATTGCTGCCAGCTGGATAGAGGGTGTTGTCGAGATCAAAAACCCAGACATCGGTTTTATCTGATGCGATTGCCTGATGAGCTATCTTAGGGCTGCGTCGGTCACTCATAAGATTTTTATTCCCAAGAAATTAAGTTTGCTATATCGTTAAGCATAATTCTATTAGTTATGTATGCTTATTGGACATCTATGACAAGCGTAGAATATTAGGGAAGTTATGGACTTACGAAAAAGAGTAAAAAAGCTGACGACTGGCAAGCCGTATGACATGCTTGTGTTAAGTGAACCTGTACTCATTTTCGATACCAAGGGTAAGTTGTTAGACCATTCCCCGCCAGCTAGGCCCCTAGTACAAGCCTTTAAAAGTGAGCTGCCTGCGCTTGGGGACTTTCTTGAAAAAATTAAAGAGGACAGCCCCTTTGTGGAAGACCGAGTGGTTATTTCACAAAATCCGCTAAAAGTCTATTGGTTGGCCGGCACTATAACTGATGAAGACCATTGCCTCGTGATTGGTCGTGATATCAGTAATGATGAAAAATTGGTTCAAGCCCTTGTCGCCAGTAGAGGTCTGCATGTTGACCTGTTGCGCTGCGCTGTTGCCTTTGGTTGGGAAACTGATGAAACGGGTGCTATTGTTTATGTTGGTCCGGACAAAGGCATGGGATGGCATGGCCCCGATGTAGCTGGCGAAGATGCGTGGACGCTCTTTTGTCCAGACGGCAATGACCTTGGCAGCGTTAACCCATTTGTAGCTCGCGAGCGTCAGGAAATTAAAAATGTTGTCATGACAAGCCATTCTGGGGACGTTCGACGGATGACTGTGACAAGCGCGCCAATGCTGGACGATAAAGGACGTTGGATGGGGTCGCGTGGGGTTTGTCGTGATGTTACAGAAGAGTATAAGTCATCCATGTCAGCACGGCACCTGAGTGCAAGAAATGCTATTTTCAGTCAGGTTGTAGCTGCTATGCGCACCTATGTTGGTGCCGAAGAGCTGCTGGGGGCGACTGCAGTAGCCGTAGCCGATGTGCTTCGCGCAGATAAAACTTGGGTTATAAGGCCTGATGCAGATGATCCAATTTATAGGGGCTCTGAGGAAGAGGAATCTTTAAATCGGGAAATCATGGATGCCTGTCACAATAGTAAAGAATGGAAAACAAAAACAGAAGGCTGTCGCATAGTTAATATTGCAGGACGTGCTATGCAGATGTTGACCGTAGTTGGTAAAGATAAGCTTGACGGTGCTCTCATTATAAGCAGGGATTCAAAGCAATATCCTTGGCGCGATTATGAAAATACACTTTTAAAGGATATTTTCGAACATTTGGCTTTAGCTTTACGCCAAGCTGCTCTTTTTGAAAGATTGGAGCATCTTTCGACAATTGACGAACTCACTAACCTTTATAATCGCAGAGCCTTTTCAGAATTGGTGGACAAGCGTATTGCCGCTCAAAGAAGAAATCGCTCAACGGGTTGCCTGCTGTATATCGACTTGGATTATTTTAAGGAAGTGAATGATACACTTGGTCATGCGGCGGGTGATGCGGCTCTAACTTTCCTTGGCAAAACACTAAATAAAGCTATACGTGCTGAAGATATACCGGGCCGTATGGGTGGTGATGAATTTGCTTTATGGCTTGAAGGTACAGGCGTTGAAGGTGCAAAAGTGAAAGCCAAAGAATTTATAGGGCTTGCGCCAGAACTGCGTAAAGCAGCGGGGGATGAGACCCTCAGGCTATCAATGTCTATAGGAATAGTACTAGCGGAACCTGATAATGAGATGCCGCTCGATAAATTAGCAGCAATGGCTGATGAGGCGCTTTATGAAGCAAAGCGTGCGGGTAAGGGAACGGTGGTTGTCGCATGAAAAGACAGCAAGGAGTAAACTGTAATGTTTAATAAATTTCTGGATTTGTTTAAATCAAAGGAAGGTCTTCCTAGTGATTTGAATTATGGAGACGAAAAAGAAATTCTGAAAAAAGGGAGTGTTGAAGAAAGAAAAGACTTGGCGAGTCACCCAAAAACGCACCCAGAAGTCTTGTATTATCTAGCTGATGACGAATCTGAAGATGTTCGACGCCGTATTGCACATAATTCAGCGACACCTATTCAGGCTGATGAAAAGCTAGTGGATGACAAGGACGATGAGGTGCGTATGGAACTTGCCGTCAAGATTGCAAGGTTAATGCCCGATTTGGAGGAAAAAGAACATTCTGCCCTTAAAGAAAGTACTATCAAATTATTGGAGCGACTTGCTAGTGATCAATTACCCAAAGTGAGAGCCCTTATAGCAGAAGAGCTAAAAAATAGCGCTTTGGTACCTAAGCATATTGTTACTAAGCTCGCGATGGACATGGAAGCTATCGTTTCAGCACCTATTTTGGAATATTCACCCTTGCTCAATGACATTGACCTTAAAGAGGTCATTGCAGCTGGGGCGAGTGAATCTGCTTTAGTTGCCATTGCTAACCGGTCTTTTATCTCAGAAGACATTTCTGATGAAATTGCTATATCACTTGAAATCCCGGCTGTTGCTGCTTTGCTTACCAATAAAGACGCACAAATTCGTGAAGACACACTCGACAAAATCATTGATCAGGCGCAGACGGTTGAAGAGCTGCATGAATCTCTTTGTTTGCGGCCCCATCTTTCGGTTAGGGCAATGAAGCGAATCACAGGATTTGTCGCTTCAGCTTTGGTGTATATTTTGATGGAAAACAATGAAGTTGATGAAGAAGTTACAGATGAATTGCTTGATAAAGTACGTCAGCGGATCGCATCTGAGCGCATTGGTCAAGATGAAGAAGATATACTCATTACACAAGCAAGAGACTTTATGTCCCGCGGTATGCTTGATGATGATTTCATTATCAAGCAGATTGACACAAACCGTAGAGATTTATTGATTGCATGTCTTAGCCTCATGGCTGATTTAAAGGTTGAAACCATTCGTAAAATAATATTTTCAAAATCGGGAAGGGCTGTGACGGCTCTCAGCTGGAAGTCAGGTCTGAAAATGCTAACTGGGTATGAAATACAAACCAAATTAGCCCTTGTGCCGAAGGCCCAATTAATTACCGCCAAAAATGGTAAAGATTATCCGATGTCAGATGACGAACTGATTTGGCATCTTAGTTATTTTTCAGAAGAGTGAGTTAATATCACCCGCACTAGCTCTTTAAGTGAGTGGGCTGCGAATGAGAGTGCCAACACCTGTTTCGGTAAAGAGTTCTAGCAAAATAGCATGCTCGACACGTCCATCTATGATGACGGCTGCGTTGACGCCTGATTTTGTGGCACTTAAGCATGTCTCGACTTTGGGTAGCATACCGCCTTTTATCACAGCATCATGTGTAAGCTTTTCAATATCACTTGTAGTGAGGTCTGTTAATAACGCACCATCATTATCTAGCACACCTGCAACATCGGTGAGTAGGAGAAAGCGTCTTGCTTTAAGAGCAGAGGCTATTGCACCCGCCATTGTATCAGCATTGATATTGTATGTGTCGCCATTTTGGTCAGCTGCAATAGGCGCTATAACAGGGATGGTGTTGGAGTTGATACATTGATGTAGAACTTTGGAATCTATAGCTCCGGGCTGGCCCACAAAGCCTAAATCTACTGAAGTATCGTCGTGGGTCAGCTTTTCAGCAGTTACCATATGGCTGTCTTTACCCGACAAGCCAACAGCATCACCGCCAGCGTCATTAATGGCCGCCACAATCGATTTATTTATAGTTCCAGAGAGCACCATTTCGGCGATTTCAACCGTTTCTTTTGTGGTCACTCTCAGCCCATCAATAAACTCACTTTCAATGCCGACACGCTTTAGCATGGCGCCAATTTGTGGCCCGCCGCCGTGCACAATCACAGGGTTGATGCCCACATGTTTCATAAGCACTACGTCTTGGGCAAACTGCCTGGCGAGCTGATCGTCAACCATGGCATTTCCACCAAATTTAATAACAAAAATTTCGCCGGCATATTTTTTTATAAAGGGGAGAGCCTCGACTAGAATGGAAGCTTTTTTTTGTAACTCTGGTTTATTTACAATCATGATGGACACTCTTGGGGTGAAATAGCATTGCTCGCTTAAATTGGATGAGAGGCAAATTAACCTTAGCGGAGGCTATGGGGGTGCTGTTTCACCGGCGTTAATAAAATACCAGCTGTAATGAGTAGCTGGGCCAAATAATATGTAGACCATACCAGATACATTACCCACTGCGGCATTACAAACATTAAATTGCCGCCTATCATAGCGTCAGAAATGATAAAGAGTATAGCACC
>CBFDBT010000017.1:0-25215 GCA_965603115.1 uncultured Alphaproteobacteria bacterium | reverse complement strand
CACGATGGTATTTTCCTCTCTAACGGACCGGGTGATCCTGCAGCCACTGGCGAATATGCCCTGCCCGTCATTAAAGACTTAATTGGAACCGGCCTGCCCATTTTTGGTATCTGCCTTGGTCATCAGCTTTTGGCGCTCGCGTTTGGCGGCAAAACATACAAAATGCATCAAGGCCACCGCGGAGCCAACCATCCGGTGCAGGACTTACGTAGCAAAAAAGTTGAAATTACCAGTATGAACCATGGCTTTAGCGTTGATGGTGATAGCTTGCCAGACAATGTGGTGATCAGCCACATCTCGCTGTTTGACAAAACTGTCTGCGGCATTGAATGCACCGACAAACCCATTTTCAGCGTCCAGCAACATCCGGAAGCCTCCCCCGGCCCGCAGGACAGTTTTTATTTATTTGATCAGTTTATGGAAGCTATTAAAGAAAGTAAGAAGTGATGGTGATGATTTATTTATTGTCACCCTCACCCAACCCTCTCCCCTCAAGGGAGAGGGCTTTTTTTGGGAAAGTGCCGGACCAAACCCCTCGCCCCGCCCAATGTTTTTGGGGAGGGGAGAGGAAGGAGCGCGCAGCGCGGAAGGTGAGGGGTAACTTACAATTCATACTCTTCACCCAAAGCTTGAGCAATTGTGTGAAGCACACCATTCATATTCTCTGCAATATCGTTATTCCAAAATCGAATCACCGCATAACCTTCTCGCTCCAAAATAGCTGTTCGCTTGGCATCTTTCTCTTTTTCAATAGCATGCTGTCCACCATCAAGCTCAATAACCAATTTATGCTCAAGCGAGACAAAATCGACAATGTATCCCTTTATTGGGTGCTGTCTACGAAACTTAACACCGTAAAACCGACGATCTTTAAGTTGGTACCAAAGCTTGGTTTCAACGTCCGTCATGTTACGACGCAGATTTCTTGCGTTTTTAATCGATTTTTCCATTCACATACTCTCTCGAACCTGCTATCTGATTGCAAGTTTTTTAGCCTACAGGATAACCTAAATGCCTAAACGTACCGACATTAAAAGCATTCTCATCATTGGCGCGGGACCGATTATCATCGGGCAAGCCTGCGAATTTGATTATTCTGGCACGCAAGCCTGTAAAGCCCTGCGCGAAGAAGGCTACCGTGTTATTTTGGTCAACAGTAACCCTGCGACCATCATGACCGACCCTGAACTTGCTGACGCCACCTACATTGAGCCAATAACGGCGGATGTAGTTGAAAAAATCATTGAAAAAGAGCGCCCTGACGCGTTGCTGCGAACTATGGGCGGACAAACAGGCCTCAATACTGCGCTAACGCTTGCCGCGCGCGGCGTACTTGAAAAATATAATGTCGAGATGATCGGCGCCAAGCGTGAAGCTATCGACAAGGCTGAAGACCGCCAACTGTTTCGCAATGCGATGGACAAGCTCGGCCTTGAGAGCCCGCGCAGCAATATTGCCCATAGCGTAGAAGAAGCGCTTAAGTCGCTAGACTATATCGGCCTACCAGCCATTATTCGTCCAAGCTTTACCATGGGCGGCACAGGTGGCGGCATTGCTTACAATCGCGAAGAATATATCGCCATTGTCACCACAGGGCTTGATGCCTCCCCCACCGATGAAGTGCTGGTGGAAGAAAGCATCGTTGGTTGGAAAGAGTATGAGATGGAAGTGGTGCGCGACACCGCCGACAATTGCATCATCATTTGTTCTATTGAAAATATCGACCCCATGGGCACCCACACTGGCGACAGCATCACGGTTGCCCCAGCGCTAACCTTGAGTGATAAAGAATATCAGATCATGCGCAATGCCTCTATTGCCGTGCTGCGTGAAATTGGTGTTGAAACTGGTGGCTCTAATGTTCAGTTTGCGGTTAACCCAGAAGATGGTCGCCTTGTAGTGATCGAGATGAACCCGCGCGTATCCCGCTCGTCTGCGCTCGCATCCAAAGCAACCGGCTTCCCGATTGCCAAAATCGCAGCAAAGCTTGCAGTTGGCTACACGCTCGATGAACTTCTCAATGACATTACAGGCGTAACGCCGGCATCGTTCGAGCCAACCATCGATTATGTGGTTACCAAAATACCGCGCTTTACCTTTGAAAAATTTGCCGGAACACCCGAAGTGTTGGGTACTGCGATGAAATCGGTTGGTGAAGTTATGTCGGTTGGGCGCAATTTTGCTGAATCACTGCAAAAAGCCATGCGCTCGATGGAAACAGGCCTAACAGGTCTTAATGAGATTGAATTTGAAGGCATCGAAGAAGCTCCTGACAGAACAAGCTTTATCCTGTCTGATCTCGCCATTCAAAAACCAGAGCGCCTGCTCCGCATCGCGCAAGCTATTCGCGAAGGCGTGAGCCTGGATGATATTTACCGTATCGCCAGATATGATATGTGGGTGCTTGAGCAGTTGGAAACCATCATCAAAGCCGAAGAGCATGTTAGCAAAAACGGCCTTCCGAGTACTGCTAGTGGCATGCTTAAACTTAAAGAACTTGGCTTTTCTGACGCTCGTTTAGCTGAACTTGTAGGCAGCAAAGCAGCTGATGTTACTGCAGCGCGCCACGCCATGAATGTGCGCCCTGTGTATAAACGCATTGATACTTGTGCGGCTGAATTTGAAGCCAAAACACCCTATATGTATAGCTGCTACGAGACCTTTGCGGCGGGCACAGAAGCTGAATGCGAGAGCAACCCATCAGACCGTGATAAGGTTATCATCCTTGGTGGCGGCCCCAACCGTATTGGTCAAGGCATTGAATTTGACTATTGCTGCTGTCACGCATGCTTTGCTCTGTCCGACGCGGGTTATGAGACCATTATGGTCAATTGCAATCCTGAAACAGTATCAACTGACTATGACACATCGGACCGTCTCTATTTTGAGCCGCTGACTGCTGAAGATGTCTTGGAGCTTATCCATAAAGAAAATCAAAATGGAACGGTCAAAGGCGTTATTGTGCAATTTGGCGGACAAACGCCTCTAAAACTTGCACAAGCTCTAGAAGACGCTGGCGTGCCAATTCTTGGCACCAGCCCTGATGCTATTGACCTCGCTGAAGACCGTGAGCGCTTTCAAGAACTCGTCGAAAATCTTGGACTAAAGCAGCCCAACAACGGCATTGCCCGCTCTCTGGAAGAAGCGCAAGTCATTGCCAGCAAGATTGGTTATCCCGTTCTGCTTCGCCCTAGCTATGTGCTGGGTGGTCGCGCGATGGAAACCGTACACGATGAAGCTGGCCTTAACCGCTATATGGATGAAGCCGTTACAGTATCAGGCGACAGTCCGGTACTGATCGATAGCTTCCTCAGTGACGCCACTGAAGTTGATGTGGATGCCCTGAGTGACGGTGATAATGTACATATCGCGGGCATCATGGAACATATCGAAGAAGCAGGTGTTCATTCAGGAGATAGTGCTTGTTCATTACCACCCTACTCACTACCTGATGCCATCGTTGAAGAGATTAAAAGTCAGACGGTAAAACTGGCCAAAGCTCTTAATGTTGTTGGTTTGATGAATATACAGTTTGCTGTAAAAGATAGTGAGATTTACCTCATTGAAGTAAACCCGCGGGCCTCGCGCACCGTGCCCTTCGTTGCCAAAGCTATTAATAGCCCGATCGCTGCAATCGCCGCTAAAGTGATGGCGGGGGAAAAGCTAACCGCTTTTGACCTCAAGGACCCCAAGCCCGACTATGTTGCGGTCAAGGAAGTTGTTCTGCCATTTGCCCGCTTCCCAGGTGTTGATACACTCTTGAGCCCAGAAATGAAATCTACCGGAGAGGTGATGGGCCTTGGCCATGACTTTGCTAACGCCTTTTATAAATCACAGCTCGCAGCAGGCGTGGAACTGCCTAAAGAAGGCAAAGTTTTCATCTCTATTAAAGACAGTGATAAAAGCGACCTTGTACCACTAGGGAAAACCCTAACCGAGTTTGGTTATTCTATCATCGCAACCCATGGCACAGCCAAATATTTACGCGATAACGGAATTCCAGCCGAAGATGTCTACAAAGTAAAAAGCGGACAAAGACCCCACACTCTTGATATTATGAAAAATGGCGAGGTGGCTTTGATGATCAATACCACAGAGGGTAAGCAATCTATTGAGGACTCAAAGAGTATTCGAAATACTGCCCTGACAATGAAAATTCCGTATTATACGACAATGGCTGCGACTAAAGCCGTTGTACAGTCGCTAAAATCTCTTCAAAAAGAAGACCTTACAGTCAAACGCCTTCAAGATTACGGCGTAGCATAATACAAAAAGGTTGAGAAACCACTTCTTATGCGCTATGAAGAAGATATCGCGCTGGCCCACCTTTGGGCTGGCGCGGCTATTTTTTATGGGGTTAGGCAAAATAAAGCTACCTATCCCTAAGCTAGATTAATTTAAAGAGACCGAAGAGATGACTGAAAAAGTACCTATGTTAAAAGCTGGCTACGAAGCCATGGTTGCTGAACTCAAGCAGCTTAAAAGTGTTGAGCGTCAAGCGGTGGTCAAGGCCATCGAAGTTGCACGCGAGCACGGTGATCTCTCTGAAAATGCTGAGTATCATGCAGCAAAAGAACAGCAAGGTTTTATCGAAGCTCGTATTAACGAACTTGAAGGCAAAACAAGCCGTGCACAGGTTATCGACCCTGCAACTCTCACTGGGGACCGCGTGGTCTTTGGCGCAACCGTAAAGCTGATTGACGAAGACGACGAAGAAGTCATCTACCAGCTTGTTGGAGCCGACGAAGGTGATGTGAAACTCGGAAAAATCTCTTTCTCATCTCCGCTTGGCCGCGCGCTCATAAGCCGTAAGATTGGCGATGATGTCGAGGTAAAAACCCCTGGTGGCAGTCGCTACTATGAGATTGAAACGGTAGAGTTTATATAATAAAAAGACTCTAGCTCACGACCAGTGAGCGTACCGACCAAGAGGGAGGCAGCCGAAGGCTGGAAAGCCTTAGTGGCGTCTGAACGTTAAAACCTTTAAACCGGTGGCATCGGAACGCCAGGTTCTTTCTTTGATGTGCGAATGGTCAGAGATGTTTTCACACTGGCAACATTAGGCGCGGGTGTCAGATGCGTTGTTAAAAACTGTTGAAACTCAGCTAAGTCGTGCGCGACAATCTTCAAGACAAAATCAATTTCACCATTGAGCATATAACACTCACGCACAAGTGGCCAACCCATGGCCTGCTCTTCAAAATTCTGAAGATCAGATTCCGCTTGGCTATGCAACCCGACAAGAGCAAAAACAATCAAACCGTAGCCCAAAATTTCATGATTGAGATCCGCGTGATACCCTAAAAGGTAGCCTTCTTCTTCTAAGGCCCTCACACGTCGCAAACACGGCGGCGCTGTGATGCCAACCCGTTCGGCCAAATCAACATTGGTAATGCGGCCTTCAGCCTGAAGGCATGAAAGAATTTTTTTATCCACAGAATCAAGCTTTACGCGGCCCATCGCGGTTTCTCCCTCAAAGTATGAATTCAATATTCAGCAAAAATAACAGAATTTGTTTATTATAGACATACCTAGCAAAATTGAAACAATCTTTCAATGATATATAATTATATTACGCCCAAAAAAATCAATTTTTAAACAATAGCGTCTAAATAATTTGATACTAATTGATATAAAATTAATTTTTGTTTTTAAGAGCACAATAAATACAAAAAAAGTTCATTTATTTTAACATTGAGACTAGCGCCCGACTCCGAAATAGGTACAATAGAAAAAGGCTATATTTGATTTTCTATTCATTTTTATTCAAGTGGCTGTAACTAAAGAATAAAATGTATAATGAAGATAATAAGTCTATTAGGGGGGAGGATTTACACTATGTGTTATTTTCCTGGTGTAAGGCATTGTGTGAGTAAACATGGGCGCATTTGAGCATCAAATCGAAGAGCTTGTAGCCTTCGCAAGGGATCGGGACAACAATGATCGTTCCGTACTTTTTTGCGAGCTTACTGAATTATTCATATCAGGATCCGCACCGCAAGCTCCGAACGACAGAGAGCATTTACTTGAAGTCATTGAAGCCCTCGTACCCCATGTAGCACCGAACACCCGCGCGGGTGTTGCCGGGCAACTCTCCGATATGCACCATCCTCCTATGGATCTTGTTATGCGTCTCATCTACGACGACGCGGATCTTGTAGCCAACCTTATTGTCCATGCTCCTATGGACGAAGATAGCCTAATAGAATTCGTAGCAAAAACTGGGCGTGCCCACCATCAAGAATTGGCAACACGCACAGACCTTTCCGCTAGCGTCTGGATCGCCCTAGCGCGAGCCGCGCCTGCCATGCCAATTAACCGTCTCCATAATGAAAATGCCCTATGGGCTGATGATCTTGGCAAAGACCATAAAGCTGAGAACTCTAGCCAAACAAAAAATGCAGAAGAGCTTGGGATTAATCTCTTTATGACGCGTCCGGCTCCAGAAGAAAAAATTAACGTACGCCCACCATCAAACGCGGGAATAAAAAATATTAAGCGCCCCCGCAAAGTTTCTAAAGAGAGTGACAAAAGTGGCGAAGCTATCTTGAGCCAGAATGTCGCCGCCAATGATTTGCTTAAAAATACTCTTTCGAGACAAGAAAAACGTGCTCTCGATGAGCATGTCCTGCACCCAATGCCTAGAGCGACTGTTGAGGTAGAAGACTTTAACTGGGAGCAACATGTAACATCTACCCTTGGCTGGGCCTTGCTAACAAACAGGGATGGCTGCATTGTTGACCTGAGCCATAGCGCAAGAATGTTCATGGGACTAGCCGCTGAACGCTTGATAAATATGGATTTAATCAATCTCATCGGGCTTGCAGATAGACCAGAGCACCCCGTTGTCAGAGCACTATTGCGTCACGGCGCTATCCACGATGCTCCAGTGGTGCTCTTTGTCGGTCCTGTTGGTCGCGCAAGCTGGACATTAACAGCTCTACCAAAATTTGGAACGACCAGCGGATTGTTCGAAGGCTTTAACTGTCACTTTTCACCAGTCCCTGTTACCGATGAAGACATTCCAGTTTTTCTTGATGAGGTTGATACCAACGACGATGCTAGCGAGTTGCCAGCAAATCTTTATAGAGATAATAATATTACTAGCATTACTGGCGAAGTGCCTATCATTTCGGAAACGCCTTTGTTTTTAGAAGATGATGAGGAAGAAGTGGAAAAGGACTATCGCGACACTTCCCCTCTCACTACCGACCCTGATATAACAGAAGCACTCACCGAAGCCGTTGCCAAGAACATGAATATGTCCGTTGAATCTATTCGCGAACAAGCCAAAGAAATGGCCCGCGATAGAATGTCTGAGATACAATCCAAGTTACAAGGAAACGAAATTCAAGAATGGCCTCAAATTATATCAGAGGCCACACTGCCTAGCGAACCCTCCAGCAAGCCTGACATGCTTGATATAGGGTACGAAGATTATGTAGACGAAGACCTTCAAGAAATTTTTGAGCCTGAGCCAATAACATCTACAGACCCTAAAGCGCAAAACGCCGCGCCCAAGGCCAAGCAAGCTCAAGACGTGCCTCAGCCACCACAGCAAGAAAAGACTGCACCTAAGGCCTCCGTTGCAAGACCCGCAGCGCCGCAGACAGCACGAAACAAGCAGGACCCACAACAAGAAGCGTTAAGTGATTTGATTGAAACGACCAAGCGCGCACAGCAGGCTATCAATACAGAAGAAAATTTACAAAAAATGCACCTTCAGCGCATCGCAACAATAAAACATATGCTTTCAATGATGGAAGAAGCTGGCAAACGGTTAAACGATCAACACCCAGGTGAAGACCCTCTGGCAGTTCAACTGGACGCTGATATAGCCAAAACTTGTGCTAAAGCCCTTCGGGATTTACTTGAAAACAAGATTGAAAAATAGTATTCAACAATTAAATTACTCCGAATGATAAATGGTGATTGAAAAGGGATAGTTATTGTCCTATTTACTATTCCCAAGACTGCTCGGGGTAAAACACACCGAAACTTATTTAGTATTTTATTATAACAGGAGAGCGCTATGGCCGTATTGGCAGGAAAACCAGCACCAGATTTTACAGCATCAGCAGTAATGGCAGACGGATCAATCAACGATGATTTTAATCTAAAAGATTATCTCGATGGAGATTACGGTCTTGTTTTCTTTTATCCGCTAGATTTTACTTTTGTATGTCCATCTGAAATATTGGCCTTCCATAATCGCATGGACAAATTTAAAGCTCTTGGCACTAAAGTTGTTGCTGTTTCTGTAGATAGCCAATTTAGCCACGCGGCATGGCGCAACACGCCAACAAGCCAAGGCGGCCTTGGCGCTGTTGATTTCCCAATGGTTGCTGACATCAATAAAACCATTTCACGCGACTATGACGTTTTGATTGAAGATGCTGGCGTTGCCCTTCGCGGCACATTCCTTATCGGCAAAGACGGTAACGTATGGCACCAATATGTAAACAACTTGCCGCTTGGTCGTAATGTTGATGAATTTGTACGCCTTGTTGAGGCGCTTCAGTTCCACGAAGAGCACGGTGAAGTTTGCCCTGCTGGCTGGAACAAAGGCGATGACGGCATGCAAGCCGATGCCGCTGGCGTTGCTGACTATCTATCAAAGCATGCTGACGATCTTTAAGTCTCAAATACATACTGATGATCAAGGGGGCCATTTGGCTCCCTTTTTTATTGTGATATCCAGTTTTTCTGAGTTGAGAATTTTCTTATAAACTTGACGCTCGTCAATTTATTATGCGTGCAACTGCCCTATAAAGCCTCAATATCGGGTAATATTTCACAAATTTGGGGGCTTTAAATGCACACATCGACTGTGATTAAAGAGTATGCCAAAACATTTCCTCTCGAGGAAGCGCGCGCACTGACTAAAGACCTTATGACACCCAGCGCAAGTATTTACTGGATAGATTTTCTGTTTAGCATATCCCTTGCTTGGGCAGCTTTTGCTCTGGCTGTGCTATCGCCTTATTTTTCTATCGAGTGGTGGGCGGGATATGTAGTTTCTAGTTTGATGCTATACCGCTCCGTGCTTTTTACCCACGAACTGGCCCATTTCAAAAAAGGCACATTTAAATTCTTTCGCTTGATGTGGAACCTCTTATGCGGCGGATTGTTATTGGTGCCCTCCTTTACCTATAATGGTGTGCATAACGACCACCATAAACGCGATGTATATGGTACAAAAGATGACGGCGAATATATGCCTTTTGGCGCCCAAAGCCCCGTGCATATCATTACCTATATGTGTCTTATTTTTTTCTTACCCTTTCTCTTTATCCTGCGGTTTTTAATCCTCGCCCCGCTCTCTTTTATAGTGCCCCCACTTGGACGCCTTGTATGGCAGCACCTGTCTTCGCTAACCATTGATCTTAACTATCGACGGTCTCTTGACCAGCGCAGCAAACTGAAAACATGGCGCCTTCAGGAATTACTTGCCGCTTTTTACTGCTGGTCAGCCATCCTCTTGGTCGTAGAAGGCGTTTTGCCCGCCAAGGTTTTCGTCATGTGGTATCTCGCATCAGTGTTTATGTTCTTGCTAAACTCACTGCGCACTCTTTCAGCGCATGCCTATACAAATCCCGGTGATGAGAAGATGTCAGTCTCCGAGCAGTTTCTTGATAGTGTTGATGTGCCGGGTAATTTTCTAACGGCGCTTTGGGCTCCTGTTGGTCTGCGCTTTCATGCCACGCACCACCTATTTCCCAACATGCCCTATCACAACTTGGCTATCGCCCATAAGCGCCTTAAAAATGAGCTTTCGGATAATAGCCAATATCTCAGTGCGAGCAGAAGCAGCCTAATCGGTGCACTTTCACATCTTTGGCATGATGCCGCTACTCACCAGAGTAGATAAAATTTATTTTCGTAATTGGACACACAGCCTCTTCCATTTATTGAGCGGCTCGCTTATGTATGGCTCTATACAAATTCTGGCGCACAGCGCAATGACAATATGGAGTGATATCAATGTCTGAAACGAAACATAGCAAAGTTCTTATTATCGGCTCAGGCCCTGCGGGTTATACAGCGGCTATTTATGCTGCTCGTGCCTCTATGGCTCCAACCATTGTAACAGGTATGCAGGCTGGCGGGCAGCTGACCATCACCACAGATGTTGAAAATTACCCGGGATTTGCAGACGCCGTGCAAGGCCCAGAACTGATGGAAGCTATGCGTAAGCAAGCTGAAAATGTAGGCACAGATATTATTTATGACGTAATCACCGAAGTTGACCTTAAAGCCAAGCCAAAAGTAGCTAAGGGTGATAGCGGTACGACCTACACGGCGGATACCGTGATCATCTCCACTGGCGCTCAGGCCCGCTGGCTTGGTCTTGAGAGTGAAGAAAAATTTAATGGCTACGGCGTAAGTGCTTGCGCAACATGCGACGGGTTTTTCTACCGCGGCAAAGAGGTCGTTGTTATCGGCGGCGGCAACACAGCCGTTGAAGAGGCGCTTTACTTGGCAAATATTTGCAGCAAGGTAACCCTCATTCATCGCCGCGACGAACTACGCTCAGAGCGTATTTTACAAGAGCGCCTGCTAAGACACGAAAAAATTACAGTCATGTGGGATAGCGTTCTTGATGAAGTACTCGGAAACGAAGAGCCTCTTGGCGTAACAGGCGTTAGAATTAAAAATGTAAAGTCTGGGGACACTCAAGACCTCAGCGTTCACGGTGTTTTCATTGCCATTGGCCACAAACCCTCTACAGAACTTTTTGTTGGTCAATTGCCACTGGACGAAGAAGGCTACCTCATCAAAAAGCCTGATTGCACTGCAACAGATATTCCTGGTGTTTTTGCAGCTGGCGATGTGACTGATAAAGTATACCGCCAAGCCGTAACCGCCGCTGGCATGGGCTGCATGGCAGCCCTTGAAGCTGAAAAATATATCGCTGAACTTGAAGACTAAGGATTTACTAGACGAGAGGCTCTAAAGAAAAACCTCTCGTTTCGTTTATCACCTTTTCTTTTCACTTCATCGCATTTATTGTGTCTCAATGACAAAATCAACACATATAACCCGTCCGAGCCAAGAGATCAGCTTAACTGATAGCACCTCAGGGAGTCGCACTATAGCGACCGAGGTGCCGCTTGCGCTGTGCTATAATGGCGTTGCACATGTTGTGATGATGGTCACGCCAGACGACATCAATAATTTCATTATAGGGTTCAGTATCACCGAGGGGATCATTGCACGATCTTCAGATATCGAGGAAATAACCCTAGAGCATGATGAGCAAGGCATTGTTGCGAATATAGAGATCAACAAGAAATTACATGACAAACTCATCAAACGTCGCCGCAATCTTGTTGGTCAGTCGGGGTGTGGCCTTTGCGGTGTAGAAGCTATCGATGACGCTATAAGGACATACGCCCCTGTAGGCGCGCCACCGCGCTATAGCTTCGAACAAATCCAGTCAGCACTTACTGCGCTGGAGACTATCCAGCCGCTGCACCAGCAAACAGGTGCGGTACATGGAGCTGCTTTTCTCGACACAAACGCAAAAATAACACATATAGCTGAGGATGTTGGCAGACATAACGCTTTTGATAAGCTGATAGGGGCTCTTTATAACGCTGATAGCATCATCGAGAGTGGTGCGGTGATTTTGACAAGTCGGTGCAGCTTTGAACTGGTGCAAAAGGCTCTGGCGATAAAGCTACCATTGTTGGTCACAATATCTGCTCCAACAGACCTTGCATTGCAAATAGCTAAAGACCATGAGCTAACCCTGATTACCTTAGCCCGCCATGATACTATTCAGGTTATGAATGACCCACATGGGATATTATCTGCTTAATTACGCAAGACATAGCCTAGCCTTTGTGCAAAATTTCTACTTTTTTCATTAAGAGAAATCACTCGAAACATATCGCCCTCAAGCGCAACATTGACCAGCCCAACCGCCCCCAATTCAACGGCTGATCTGGCAGCTTGGTCTGGTTGCAACAAAAGCGCTGTGGCAAGATCATGGATCGTCATCTGGTCTTGAGAGAGTATATACAGAAAAGCCGCGACCGCCTCAGGAGAAACATTGCCCGCTTCTTCTTTAATAATATCGGCAGAGCGCTGCAACATTGCCATTTCTTCGCCATCCATGGGATCTAAGCCTTTTTCTTGAAAGTCAAAATATCAATTGTGCAAAACACGTCTTTTCATGGTAAATGATAAAACATAATGAATGGTTTGGAAAGGCCCGTTACATATGATTGCAGCGATTATAATTGCCGGCGGCAAAGCAAGACGCTTCGACGGTGCTGATAAAGCCATGATCATGTTTAACCAAAAGCCTCTTGTTGAGCATGTCATATCGCGGATCTTGGACCAAGTTGACCTTGTGGCTATAAACCGCGCTAGTGAACTGAAAGGTTACGACCTACCAATTATCACCGACCTTGAAGGGGATCAGTGCGGCCCTATAGGTGGTCTTGAAGCTGCTATAAAATGGGCTAAAGCCAACAAACCTGTGCCCGAATATTTGCTCACAGTTCCCGTAGACACACCTTTTTTGCCCAACGATCTGGTCAAAAAACTTTTACCCACCGCAGAGAAATATGGTGCAGCAATCGCCAGCACTAGCGGACACTTGCAACCCACTATTAGCCTACACAAATTGGGGCGCATCTCTCGTCAAGATATACAGCCATTTAAGCATAAAGCCTTTCGGGATTTTTGGCAGCATATGGGGGCAAAACATGTCAGCTTTGATGATGTAAAAGCTTTTATAAATATCAATAGCCCTCAAGATATTGAGCTCTATGAAAAATAGAGGGTGAGCTTGATAGCAACTTATGCTATTTGCAAGGTAAGTACGTAAAGGGATAGATAATGTTAGATTGGGACAAATTACGAATTTTCCACACTGTCGCTGAAGCCGGTAGCTTTACCGAAGCGGGCCTACGTCTAAACTGTAGCCAGTCTGCTGCCAGTCGTCACATTCGCGCCTTGGAAGACAATCTGCAAGTAGCGCTCTTTACCCGCCATGCTAGAGGCTTGGTTCTGACCCAAGAAGGTCAGCAATTACTGCGAACCACGCGCGATGTTCAAGGCCGCATCGAAGAAACCGAGCATGTGTTGCGAGAAGCAAAAGACAGCCCAAAAGGCGTTTTGCGCGTCACTACTATGGTGACCTTTGGCGCTGTATGGCTTACGCCTCACCTTAAATCCTTTGTCGAACAATATCCTGATATTGAGATTAAAGTTATCCTCAACGATGATGACCTTGATCTCTCTAGCGGTGAGGCTGATGTGGCTATTCGCCTGCATACGCCCGTGCAGGCAGATATGATCCAGCGGCCACTTGCTACATTTCACAACCATATTTACGCAAGCCCTGAATATATAGACCGCAAAGGGGCCCCATGTGCCCCCGCTGACCTTGATAATCATGATTTGATTATTTATGGCTCAACCGTTCAAATGCCACTTAAAAACATCAACTGGATTATGGATATTGGCAAAACCGGTTTTGAGCGAAAGCCTGCACTGCAAGTTAACAATCTATATGGTGTTATGCATGCAATAGAGGCTGGAATGGGCCTTGGTAGCCTGCCAGACTATCTGGTGCATAATCGCAGCAATTTGGTGCGTGTTCTGCCTGATATCGATAGCCCGCAATTTCCTAGCTATTTTTGCTACCCGCCTGAACTGCGCGGCTCAAAACGCGTTGCTGTTTTTCGGGATTTTATAATTCAAAAAATTAAAGAAGAGAGCAATATTTTGTAGAAAGACCAATTTTCCAAATTTCTAAATTGGATATTGAATAATCCAAAGCTTTAGCTCATGTAATATTTGATTGGTCGTTTTCATCCCGCAAGTAAAGCACTTGCTGGAACACCCCACTCTTTATGAAGAAGGCGCGCCTGTCCTAGCGAAAGAGTTCGTTTTTTTCTCAGAATCTCCGAGGCACGAGACTTGCCAATAAGCGCAGCAAAATCTTTTTGTTCAAGACCTTGCTGATCCATAATAAATCGAATAGCGGTTACGGCATCTGGAATATCCATCGGAAAGGACATGTCTTCGTAAGATTCTATCAATGTTGTTAAAATATCTAATTCATCGCCTTCAGGGGTGCCTGCAGAGGCGTCCATAAGTTGTTCTACGCGAGCAAGGGCCATTTCATAATCATTCAAATTGTGAATTGGGGTTACATTTACCATAATTACCTCCTGCTTTAAATCGTGGTTACATCAATTTTATCATACTCACTGTGGGTGCCAATGAAGCGAATATATCCAATACGATAAGGATAATTGAACTTCACAATTAACCGATAGCTTCCTCCACATATATCAAAAACAACTCTGTTATTGGCAACAATACTAGCTTTGGGCAGCGCATTTTTAACATCTTGGGGCGCTGCCCAATCCGCTTTCTTTAGCAACAACCACCAACTCTCCAAATGCCCTTTGGCATCTGGATGTCTCCGAGCAAAATCCACCAAAACCTTACGCGCTATTACTCTCACTAAACATGTTCCCATAACGGGAACAATGAGTCAACAAAAAAGTTCCATTTTTGGGAACCACTCACCAATCACTCCACCGTTGCTCTAAAAATACTATCGCCCTCTTCTAGGTTCATCATCACATTAAAGCCCTCAACCACTTTGCCAAAAACCGTATAGCGGCCATCGAGGTGACGGTTGTTGCCTGTGTTAAAGAAGAATTGACGCGTGCCCGTGTCCTTACCATTTGTCGCTAAACCAACCGTGCCTATCTCATGACTTATATCAGTCCACTCTGAACGTATTGGTCCCCAATCTTCATGTAAAGCAGTGGTGCGTTCTCCTGCTTGTGCGACAAAGTTACCAATCACCCGATGAAACAACATGCCATCGAAAACACCTTCTTGCGCTAATTGCACAAAGTTATAAGCCGTAAAAGGCGTTTCCGCACTGAGTTGAACGGTAATAAGACCCTTTGTTGTTTCAAATGTTATCTTAGACAAACTGGCGCGAACAGCATCTTCATAAGGAGGCACTGGCTGCGGTGCACTCCCGTAATCTATTTCCTCTAAACCAAGCGCTTGTCTGGCCTTGTTTTGTAGATATGGATTGTAACTATCTTCTGAAAGCGCTTCAATATCCTGCTTAAATGCTTCAGATTCAGCCAGCAATGCAATAGCATAGCCTTTTTTATAGCTAGAACTGCTCTCATACCATGCCTTGGCAATATTTTGTGCTGCCTCTTTTGATATCTTACTGATGGCCCTTAGCGCCGCCCCCTGAACCCAAATAGACGAATCCGCTAAGCTTGTATCCATCAGCCTTTTACCTTCAAGCATAAAATTCATATCGTCAGAGGCCGCGAACACATCTATCACGGCCTTACGAAGCACAGGAAAATCACTCAGGGCAATAGACTGGAAGGCAACCACCTGCTCCAGCTCTCGAACATCTCCCATGCCGCGGATAGCCTCCAAGCGAATGGCGCCGGACTTGTCATATAAGAAAGGCAAAATAGCGCTACTGTTATCCCCCCCTAACCGACCAAGAACGCGCAACAAATATACGCGAGCAGCTTTTGATTTTGTCTCGTTAATTGCTTTAACCACAGAACCTACATTCAATTCAGTTTCCAAACCCTCAACGCGCCCCAAAAAATATGCTGCAGCCGCAGCCTCGCCCCCTGCACCCTTAGCAATATCAAGGATGATATTGAAATTGGTGTATAAAAGCTCCGAGGCTTTCAATTTGGAATAGACGATAGCCTGCATGTAACCATCTAAAATTCCGCGCTGAATAACAGGGTCGCTAGTGCCCAATAATTGTAGCGCAAAGTAAGGGCGCTGCGCCTCCGGCGTAATATAGCCCATTGAGTGATACATACGCGCAGCCACTCTGGGGGTTTTCTCGCTGGCTGCAGCCACCTTTAAATCATCAAACAATGTTGCATCCCCAGCAATACCGGCAGCAAAAGCGGCGGTATAGCGAACCTCGGCGCGAGGGTCTGATAACTTACTTCTAATAAAGTCTGCAGCTTTACTGCCACCGATATTGCCCACAACAACAAGTGTTTTGCTAATAAGCTCGGGGTCCTTTGATGCTAACGCATAAGCGATATAATCATTTTCAATATCCCGTGCGTTACCAGCCTTCATTACCTCGACTAGAGTATCAACCTGCCCGTAACTAGGTAGGCTAAAACTATATAAAAACACTAACACCAGAGTTTTCAGGGCGATCTTCATCAGTCTTATTCCTTAATGTGCAAGTCCCGATAGATACTATACGAGCATGGTCTTTTGGTGAAGTTTTTTTATAATGCTATATTATAACGGGATAAAAAAGCTTATCTAATCCATAAAGCCATGCATTTAGTGCATAGCTGATATGAAGATTTAGTGGGTACTCAATATATAAAAAATTGCATATAACTTTCTCACACGCCGCGACAAGCGGTAAGTATTTGATGGATCTTCCCCAAGAACAACCATCATCGGTCGGTCCCGAAATCTCCCCCTCCCCCCCCCACTTCCCTCGGGACCGACCATTTTATCTTTTCCCTAAGATAAAATTTCTTTTGTTAAAGATTACCCTTCGAGCTCCTTATGGGGCTCTTTTTTTATATAAAAAAGGGGGCATCAAAGCCCCCTTTTCTCACATTATTTGCTAAAGCGTTAGTCTCGTAACTTTTGCAGCATATAGACGGTTTGTAACGCGTCTGTGTAAGCACGTTGTTTGAGATTAGCAGCAGCAGAGTGCCCGCCTTCTATATTTTCATAATAAATAATCGGATGCCCCATATCCATCATCTTGGCCGCCATCTTGCGCGCGTGCCCAGGGTGAACCCGATCATCCTTGGTGGATGTGTAAAAGAAAATTTCTGGATAAGACACATCACTGCGCATATGCTGATACGGTGAATAGTTCAATATATAATCACGCTCTTCAGCTATATCGGGATCACCATATTCTCCAACCCACGACGCACCGGCAAGTAACTTGTGATAGCGCATCATGTCCAAGAGTGGCACCGCACAAATAACGGCTTTAAAAAGATCGGGTCGCTGGGTAAACATAGCCCCCATCAGCAATCCTCCGTTTGAGCCCCCTCTAATGCCAAGCTTATCGGCACTGGTGAGTTTACTGGCAATCAAGTCTTGTGCTACGGCAATGAAGTCATCATAGGCCCCTTGGCGATTTTCTTTCAAAACCGACTGGTGCCACGAAGGTCCATACTCTCCGCCGCCGCGGATATTGGCAACAACATAAGCCCCACCACTTTCTACCCACAACTTTGAAAACCCGTTGAGATATCCTGGAGTCATCGATATTTCAAAACCACCATAGCCGTATAAAACAGTTGGTGTGCTGCCATCCATCACAGTTTCTTTAGACCGAATGACAAAATACGGCACCACAGTTCCATCACGCGATGTAGTGAATTTTTGCTCTGTCATCAAAGTGCTAGCGTCAAAGCGGGACGGTAGAGACTTAAAGGCCTCGGCTTTTGCTTTGCCCGCAATATGATAAAGTGTGCTGGGCTGCAAATAACTCGAATAATCAACGAAAAGGTTGTCGCTTAATTCATCAGCGCTGACAATATCAATGGAACCATTTTCTGGCATGTCCAGCTTGGCAAGCGTCCAGCCCCCCTTGCTCGGCGATGCCGCCATCATTGCCCCTGCGACGTCCCTTAAGGTGGACAGGAAGATGCGGTCGCGCCCAATAGATACTTCTTTAATAGAGCTTTTAGCATCGGGAGCATAGATGGTAGTCAAGCTATCCGCGGGATTTCCACTAAGAAGGTCTGAAACCTTAACCGAGATCAAGCTGCCTGCCTCAGCTGTTAATTCTGTAGTAAGCACCCAGTCTTTGCGCATTTGAATAACCATTTGGTCTGCGAAAAACCCTTTCATTTCAATACCCAGCGGCAAATCGAGCTTGGCTAACTTGCCGTCCTCCAGCAAATATAATATTTGAGTGAAAAAATCTGGTCCAACTATAACTCCTGCATATTTTCCATCATGGCGCAGACTAGAAAATGCAAAGTTAAACACAATCTCAGGGTCACCATTATGGATCATTTCGGCGTCCATGAGGTCAGTGCCGCGCTTCCACACACGCACTTGGCGGGCATAACCAGATTCGTTCATTGTGCCTTCGCCAAAGTTCGTACCAATAAGTAATGTATCTTGGTCAAGCCATGTTGAATTTTGTTTGGATTCTGGTGTGATAAAACCGTCTTTAACAAATTGCCCAGTTGCTTTATCAAATTCACGCACCACAACGGCATCCCCGCCGCCGCGCGATAAATTAATCATGCACCGCGTAGATGGGTAAGGCATGCATTCCCTGCCTTTATAGACCCAGTTTTCTCCTTCAGCCTCGGCAAGAGCATCAATATCTAGCACGGTTTGCCACTCGGGGCTTTCAGTTTTATAGGAGGCAAGCGTTGTTTTGCGCCAAATGCCACGGACATTATCAGCGTCTTGCCAAAAGTTATGAACCATATCACCGTCCAACCTGCCATATGCTATTTTGTCACTGGCATTGTAAACGGACAGAGCCGTATCCTTCAGTCCTGTAAATCGGGCATCGCCTTCAAAGCGCGCTTGTGAAAGGGCATTGCGGTCTTTTACCCAGTTAAGAGGTTTTTCGCCCTCAACCTCTTCAAGCCAAATATATGGGTCTGGTGCGTTTGCAACAGCTACAGCTTTTTCATAATCATTCATAGATTCATTTTCTTTTATTTGCGTGTCTGGTGAGCATGCTGATAGCAAACTCGCGATGGTCAGGCCTAGCCCAATTGATTTATATAGTGACATACTATTCCCTATTCTGATTATTTACTGAAGGCATGCTAAACAATAAGCCCTACCCAACCAATATATTCACTCAAGATAACTCTTCACTGCGGCGCTTGGCGGCTGTCACAGCGCGCTCTATAACAGGCGCTAAACCATTATCTGCCATTAAAACATCGAGGGCAGCAGCCGTAGTGCCCTTTGGACTGGTCACCTTGCGGCGAAGTTCAGCGGCGCTATCCTCGCTCTCTTCCAGCAAGGCGCCAGCGCCCACTATCGTTTGTCTCGCGAGCTTCATGGCCACATCTTCACTTAGACCATTTTTCACACCAGCGGCGGCAAGCGCCTCAACCAAATAAAATACATAAGCCGGGCCACTTCCAGAAACGGCGGTCACGCTATCAATAAGACTTTCGCTTGCAACCCAAACAGCCTCACCGATGGCTCTCAACAATTTTTCAGCAACAGCCTTATCATCTGCACTCGCTTTACCATTTGCAGACATACCCGAAATGCCCTTGCCTATAGCTGCGGGTGTGTTTGGCATGGATCTGATAATTCCAACATCGCCAAAATGCTCTTCATAAGTGGCAATCGTAGTGCCAGCTGCAATGGAAATAATGAGCGTTTCTCTTAGCACAAGAGATTTCAGCTTAGGCAGTGAAGCTGCCATCATTTGCGGCTTAATAGCCATCACAATGGCCTTGGGACTTATACCTTGTGGCAGATCTTCTACAGTTGCAACGATCTGCTCATTGGGTAGGCCCTCAATGTGCTTGTCCGCCAAAACCGGATCAATGCCCCAAAAAGCTTCGGCATCAAGTCCGGCACTAAGCCATCCCTTTGCCATAGCACTACCCATATTTCCACAGCCCACAAGAAGCAAAGGGCAACTTTTTGAAAATGGAAACACGCTCATAGATAGCCTCACTAAATGTTTGTGAAAAATCTTTATCACACACTAAAGGGTAAAGGCTACCAAATCAAATCTTCTGAAGCCTAATAAAAAAAGAGCGAAGGCTCCCCCCTCCGCTCTTTCCAGCTCCCTAGATCAAAATCATTTTATGCAGAACCAACGCACTCCAGCATCGCCGCTTCGATTGCATCATTGGGGGTTTTATTTCCCCAAAGCACAAATTGAACAACGGGATAGAAACGCTCACACTCACCAAGTGCCGTTTCAATAAGTGTCGCTAGGTGATCTTCACTCATTGCCAAGTCACCTTTGTCACCCAAACTAGCGTGACGGAACATCAAAGCGCCCTCATCAGACCAATAATCAAAATGACCTATCCACATACGCTCATTTATCAAGCCAATCGTGTGATAAACATCAATCAGTCTCTTATCCGGAATTCGCATATCAAACATGCAAGCAAATTGAAGGGTGCTTAATTCAGTCCGCCAAAAAAAGCGAAGCTGAAAGTCACAATAATTTCCCTTAACCACGAGAGTGATTTCATCATCCCCTTGGCGATCAACTCCCCAATCATTGGCGGCGGCTAATCCTTCAATAGTGTCTACAGGATTGTTTTCGCTAACATAAGACTCGTCTAAATTTAGAGTGGTCATTTTCTCTCCCCAGAATAGTGATGCCCCCATATTTCTCTTGGGTTACACTCCCCTTAAACACAACACTTGCTCCCTAAAGCAATTTTGTTACTAAATGTAGCGTGCCACTGTCGAGTCGGCGGTTCAAGGAAAAATTTGAAAAAATCACCCAAATATAACCACGACTCGAATAATATTAAGCTGCTTTTAAAGGAGCCGATTCAAATAATTGATTCATCTCAATGTGTTAGCCAACAAAAAACCCCGGTGATATTTAATCGCCGAGGTTTATTAAAATTGTGCATAACTTGTCTAAAACTTCGACTAGTTTACTCAACTATTTCTTTTTTTTCAGTTTTTCAAGTTCGACGCGGAGTGCGTCGTTTTCTTCACGCGCTTTGGCGGCCATCTCTTTAACCACATCAAATTCTTCTCGGGTGACCAAGTCCATGCCGGCTAGCTGACGTTCCAGCCATGCCTTGAAGCCATCTTCCATTTCTGTTTTGACGCTATTGACCGCGCCAGCCGCACTGGATGCAACTTTTGAAAGGTCATCAAAAATTTTATTTTGGCTTTGCATGATATTTCCTTTATTCGTTTATCCTATCAATACTGTTGCAGTACTATATGGTCAAGGCCAAAGCAGATTTCAATGGTTAGGCTATACTTTAAAGACCTCAGGGAGAACACACTATGGATATGCTTGCAATCGCGCAATTAACCTATCCCAATATTGACCCTATTATATTCTCCGCAGGGCCCTTTGCTCTTCGGTGGTATTCGCTGGCCTATATTGGCGGGCTATTATTTGCATGGTGGTATATCCGAAGAGGCCTGGAAGGGCCAGGTCACCCGCTTTCTAAAGAGCATATTGATGACTTCGTAACTTGGGCAACCGTGGGTGTCATCCTCGGCGGGCGTCTGGGTTATGTCCTCTTTTATAACCCCAGCTATTATGCAACACATATTCTGGATGCCTTCAAACTATGGGATGGCGGCATGAGCTTTCACGGTGGTGCAGCAGGCGTTGTGCTCGCAGTAATTTTCTATTCACTAAAGCACAAACTCAATATGTTTGCTTTTGGCGATAGAGTGGCAATTGTCTCTCCCATCGGCTTGCTTCTGGGCAGGCTCGCCAATTTCATTAATGGAGAACTGTGGGGGCGGGAAACTGACGGCTGGTGGGGCATGGTTTTCCCCGGTGATCGCCTCGGCCTCGTGCGTCACCCTAGCCAGCTTTATGAAGCCGCGCTGGAAGGCCTCTTGCTCTTTGCTATGATGATTATCCTATCAACAAAGACCGATATCCTCAAAAAGCCCGGCATGTTGGCTGGTATCTTCTTCATAGGGTATGGTTTGGCGCGCTTCATCGTTGAATATGCTCGCGAGCCTGATGCGCATCTAGGGTTATTTGGCGGTTTTATCTCAATGGGACAAATCCTGAGCATCCCGACTTTTGTCTTTGGTCTCTGGATGATCTGGCAAGCTGTACAAAAAGCAAAATGAGCAAGCTTCTTGATACCTTGATGCAGCGCATCAAAATCTCTGGGCCCATAACTGTTGCTGAGTTCATGAGCGAATGCCTCATGCATCCAAAATATGGCTACTATCAGCGGGAAAAGGTTTTTGGCACTAAAGGTGATTTCACAACATCGCCTGAAATATCTCAAATGTTTGGTGAAATGATCGGCCTATGGCTGATTGATCGTTGGCAAGCTATTGGGTGCCCTCCTGAGTTTAACCTTGTTGAATGCGGCCCCGGGCGCGGCACGCTAATGGCGGATATCCTGCACGCAGCAGCAAAGCAATCCGACTTCATTAAGGCTGCCTCAGTGGTTTTTGTTGAAAAAAGCAAGCAGCTCAAGAAAGAACAAAAAAAACGCGTTCCAAATGCGCTATGGATTGAAGATATAAGTGCTCTACCTGACGGCCCAACCTTGCTTGTCGCCAATGAATTTTTGATGCCCTGCCCATTCATCAATTTCAAAAACACGATGGGCTGTGGTTAGAACGCAAAATTGGAATTAAAGACGGAGAACTAAACTGGTCACTCAGTGCACCAAGCGCGGCGCTCTCTATAATACCAAAATGTCTGAATACCAGTGAAAATGGATCCATTGTGGAGCTTTGCCCGGCAGCAATGTCGGCCACAGGCACTATAGCTGCTCATATTTCTAAATTCAGCGGCGCAGCTCTCATCATCGATTATGGCTACGATAAGAGCGCTACTGGCGATACTTTTCAAGCCATGAAAGACCATCACTATAGCGATCCGCTCGAAAACATAGGAACATCTGACCTTACGGCTCATGTAAATTTTGAAATGGTCGGGCAGGCAGCTCAACAAAAAGGCGTGGTCATACATGGTCCAGTAGCCCAAGGCACTTTTTTGATGTCCATAGGCATGGGGGAGCGCGCTATGGGTCTTTCTCAAAAAGCCACCACTAAAGAAAAAGAGCACATACTCTCTTGTTTAATGCGCCTAACATCACCAGATCAAATGGGAGAGCTTTTTAGAGTGCTAGCTCTTACTTCTAAAGAGCAGACAAAAGTAGCAGGATTTTAAAGGGGGTACTATTATGCCACTGACACCCATCACCTCAGAGACTTTGAGTGATCCTCACGTTACCCATGGATTTTTCACCCGTAGCGGTGGCGTCTCGCAAGGCATATATGAAGAACTGAATTGCGGCATAGGCAGTGATGATCATGCAGTGAATGTGATTGAAAACCGCGCACTAGTGGCCGAGCATCTCGCAAAGAGGCGCGACACGCCACTTTTAAGTTGCTACCAAATTCATAGTAATAAAGTTATTACCGTCGATGGCGCTTGGACTGAGGCTGACAAACCCAAAGCCGACGCGATGGTCACAGGTCAGCCCAATATCATTCTTGGCATCCTCACCGCTGACTGTGCCCCTGTTTTATTTTATGACCCTGTTTCCTGCATCATTGGAGCTGCTCATGCCGGGTGGCAGGGCGCTCTTAGAGGAATTTTGGAAAGCACCATTGCGGCCATGCAAGCGTTAGGCGCAACCCGTGAAACTATATGCGCTGCTGTTGGTCCCTCCATCGCCCCGAAAAGTTATGAAGTGGGCGAGGAATTTTACGATAAATTCATTCAAGCCGATAAAGACAACGCGCAATATTTTTGGGCGGGCCGAGATGCTCAGCACCACCAGTTTGATCTGCCGCATTTTATCAAAGCACGGCTTGAGCACGCTGGCGTTAAAAAAATATGGGTATCTGACCTTGATACCTACAGTCACGAATCACTTTTTTTCTCATATCGTCGCTCTTGCCACAAAAAGGAAGCTGATTATGGCCGCCAACTGTCGGCAATCATGCTCAAATGATAAGACGGTGGAGAAGGCGTAATCTACCTTTCCTGCATTCCTGCCCATTTGGTCAAAATTATTTTCATACTGCTGCTTTACAGCACCCTATCAGGCTTGATAATAGAGCGCAGAAATAAAAATCAAACTGCGCCATAGGAGGCCACTAAATGGGTATGAAGATTTTGAGCGGTAATTCAAACCGCCCTCTCGCCGAAGCAATCTCTAAATATCTTAACAGTCCACTGGTAAAAGCAGATATCAAACGCTTTAACGATGAAGAAGTTTGGGTTGAAGTTCAGGAAAATGTTCGAGGCGAAGATGTCTTTATCATTCAGCCTACAAGCTTTCCTGCCAATGATACCTTGATGGAACTTTTGGTTTCCATTGATGCGCTACGTCGCGCTTCAGCCCGCCGCATTACAGCCGTTCTTCCTTATTTTGGCTATGCCCGCCAAGACCGCAAACCTGGCCCGCGCACACCTATTTCAGCGAAACTGGTTGCTAACCTTGTCACCAAAGCGGGCGCAGACCGTGTGCTGACCATGGACTTGCATGCTGGTCAAATTCAGGGGTTCTTCGACATTCCAACCGATAACCTTTATGCCATGCCTGTTCTGGTGCGTGAACTGAAGGAAAAATTTGATGGCCAGCCTGTAACCATTGTATCGCCAGATGTTGGTGGCGTGGTACGTGCTCGTGCTTACGCTAAACGCATCGACGCTCCTATTGCCATTATCGACAAACGCCGTGAGGCCGCTGGCGTATCTGAGGTGATGCACATTGTTGGTGACGTAAAAGACACCCACTGCGTTTTGGTGGACGATATCGTGGATACCGCAGGAACGCTTTGCAATGCCGCTAAAGCCTTAACTGCAGCTGGCGCGCTTTCGGTTTCTGCTTACGTAGCACACGGCGTACTTTCAGGCCCGGCAGTTGAGCGTATAACCAATTCGGATATGAAGCTGGTTGTTACCGATAGCATCCAAGCCAATGAAGCAGTAGCAGCTTGTCCTAACATTCGTGTTGTCTCTGTGGCACCGCTCTTGGCTGAAGCGATTAACCGCATCAATCACGAGACCAGTGTTTCTAGTCTGTTTGAGTAAAGATATCCAAAGTCTTTAGCGCCAGCAAAAATACGTTGGCGCTACTCTCTCCACTGACATTTTTCACCACCGTCACCGCATGGTTATGCTCACGGCATAAAATCATCATGGTGATGCCGCCCATGCTTCCGCCAGAATGCATCACAGCATTGCCGTGCGCTTTCATAAGCGCCATAGCCTCTGGGTTATCTGCATAACGCTCAATGTAGCGGTCATAACCAACAATCCATCCAACACCAAAAGGAACTTCACTGCCATCAGCTAATTTTGCTTTGGTGAACATTAGGTCAAGGGTCTCACCCTTCAGGTAACCTGCTGAATTGTGTGCCATGGCAAAGCGGGAAACATCACTGGTCGAAGCAATAAATCCACCCCCCGCCCATTTATAACTATGGTCCGTTTGCTTGGCGTTCAAGAGCTTGCCGTCCACATATTGATAAGGACGCTGA
>CBFDBT010000016.1:0-25783 GCA_965603115.1 uncultured Alphaproteobacteria bacterium | reverse complement strand
CAGAGTATCAAAAGCTGTGTTTTTATCTGCACTTATAAGGTTTTCAGCTTCAATTCTCCACGGCGTATCCGGGTCAAATATTGTGATATCAGCCGCCATGCCAACCGCCAAATTGCCGCTGTCCAGACCGAGTATTTTGGCTGGATTGCATGTAAGGGATGCGATCAACCTTGTCATGGTCACGTGCCCAGCGTGGACACAAGATAAGGCTGTGGCTAACATAGTTTCGAAACCAATTACGCCTGTCGCGGCTTGGGCAAAAGGCAATCTCTTTACATCTGCTGAGCGCGGATCGTGGTCGCTAACGAGTGTATCAATTGTGCCATCTGCCAAGGCTTCTATTAGGGCTCGGCGATCTTCTTCTTCTCTCAGTGGAGGGGAAACTTTAGCAAAAGTTCTGTATCCCTCCATGGCATTGTGGTTGAGCTGAAGATAATGTGGTGCCACCGAACATGTGATGTTCACGCCGCGATCTTTTGCAGCCTTGACGGCTTTGAGGCCTTGGCGGGAAGATACAAGAGCAATATGCAGTCTTGCTCCTGTGATCTCAGCTAACGAGGCGTCGCGTTCAATTTGAATGGCTTCAGCAATGGCTGGGATACCATTAAGGCCCATTTGCGTCGCTATGTAACCTTCATGGGCCACGCCGTTATCTGCTAGGGCTGGTTCTTCTGCAAACTGAACGGTTAGACAGTCAAAATATTTGCAATATTCCATCAAACGCCGCATTACTTGAGCATTGGCAACAGGTTTACGGCAATCGGTTATAGCGACCGCGCCTGACGCTAGCATCTTGCCAATCTCGGCAATTTCATTGCCCTGCATGCCTTTGGTGGCGGCCCCCATTGGGTAAACCTTAAGGCTTTGGCTGGTTTTAGCTTTGCTGATGATGCGCTCAACGGCACTATCATGGTCAATAGTTGTTGTTTGGTCAGGCTGCAATATCAGTGTTGTAATGCCGCCAGCCAGCGCAGCCTCCGTTTCTACTGCGTGCGCTCGCATGTCGATAAAACCGGGGCAGAGGATGCGACCATCACACTCTACAATTTCTGCATTTTTGGGTGCAGAAATATTCTCCCCAACATCTGTGATCAAACCGTCTTTCGTGACGAGAGAGCCTAGGATGTCAATGGTGTTTGCCGGATCGATAATGCGTGCATTTGTGTAAACAGTCGATGTCATGATGACGCCTCCTGCTTGTCGCGGGTTAAAATATCGAGACAGGCCATACGTACGGCGACACCCATTTCAACCTGTTCTTGAATGGCAGAGCGGTCAATATCATCGGCAACATCGGACGCTATTTCAACGCCTCTGTTCATTGGCCCCGGGTGCATAACAAGAACATCATCTTTAGCAACGCTGAGTTTTTCGTAAGTCAGGCCCCAAAATTTATAATATTCCCGTAGCGAGGGCAGGAAAGCGCCTTGCATGCGTTCTTGCTGTAATCTGAGCATCATTACAACATCGCAGTCCTTTAGACCTTCTTCCATATGGGTGAAGACCTCAACGCCCATGCGCTCTATGCCTGCTGGAATGAGGGTAGGCGGTGCAACGATACGCACCCGCGCGCCCATGGCGTTCAAAAGATAAATGTTTGATCTGGCAACTCTGCTGTGAGTGACATCTCCACAAATTGCTACGGTTTGACCGTGCAACTGCCCCTTGCGGCGGCGAATGGTGAGGGCGTCGAGTAAGGCTTGTGTCGGGTGTTCGTGACGACCATCGCCAGCGTTCAAGACAGCACAGTCCATTTTTTCTGCGAGCAATTTAACAGCACCACTGTCGCCGTGACGTACAACGAGCGCATCAGGGTGCATCGCGTTGAGTGTGAGGGCCGTGTCGAGAAGGGTCTCCCCTTTTTTGATCGAGCTATTGTTAGTAGCCATCGACACAGTGTCCATGCCAAGGCGTTTGCCCGCGATTTCAAAACTCATCAAGGTCCGTGTTGAATTTTCAAAAAAGAGATTTATGAGTGTAAAACCGTTTAATTTTGGCGTTGTTTTGTTAGTTTGACGATTTTGCTCGGCATAAACTTCAGCCGTATCCAACAGATATTTAATCGCTGTCGGGTCAAGGTCTTGAATGCCAAGAAGATGTTTATGAGGAAAATAGTTACCTGAGGGCGGAGGTATATCAGCCCGAGCGTAGCTTTCATGATTTTGCGTTTTCTTGCTCATCAAGATTGGCCTTATATCAGTTTCGAAAGATTGCGCAAGCCTGTCATTCAATTATTTTCATAAAAATCAGGTGCATAGGTGACAATACCCGAGCAATTTGAAAGAGAACCCTCGGTTAATTCGATGGACATAAAGGCATCTTCATAGGCAGGGTCGTCACTAAACTTGAGGTTAAACTCTGTTGCGGGACGAAAGCCTGCTTTGCTATAGAACTCTTTGTGTCCAAGCAAAACAATGGCATCGACGCCTTCTTCGGCCATGGCACTTATGCTGTAAATCAGAAAATCGAGCCCGACACCACTTCCTTGCGCGTTCGGGGCTACCGCCATAGGTGCAAGCCCGAGAATATCTAATTCATCGCACCCATCAATATGCACTCGTGTGTAACCGATATAGGCGAGAATTTCATCATCCTCTTCACTAACCGGCAAAATATGTTCGGCATCCATCAAACCTTGAGCACGTAGTTTTTTTACGAGCTTTGCTTCAAAGTCTTGTTCAAAAGCGTCCAGCAGCAATTGGTCCACTGATTCAATGACATCATCTGGCATTGCTTCTAATTCATCATCTAATTGCATCGAGAGCTCCTTGTAAAATATATGACGCCGCCATTTTGTCGATTACTTCTGAGCGTTTAGCGCGTGAGACATCGGCTTCCAGTAGGGTGCGCTCAACGCCGGCAGTAGATAGTCTTTCGTCCCAAAAAGCCATGGGAATATCAAAGTGCTGAGCAAGGTTGCTCGCAAATTGCCTTACACTTTGGCAACGCGGGCCTTCGGATCCATCCATGTTGATAGGTAGACCAATCACAAAACCGCCAACATCTTGCTCTGAAACAATCTCTTTTAGGCGTATGATATCTTTGGTGAATTTCTTGCGCTTTATCGTCTCCATCGGTGTGGCGATCATCAGAGTAGTGTCGCTAAGTGCCAGGCCAATGGTTTTTGTGCCCGGGTCAATACCGAGCAAACGTTGCCGCTTTTTAAGCTGGCTTTTAAGGGCGTGTATGTCGTCAACGGTGCTCATTGGTTTACTACCCGCCAATTTATTTCACGTGTGAGGCTATTCACTTCGATATTCGTCCAAAAGAGATTGATGTCATAAAAGTGCAAGTTACCACCGCCTAAATCCATTACATGCCAGTCTGAACCAAGATTGGGGGATACGAATAAAGCCCCGTCTTTGCAAGCAGCACCTGTAAGGTTTGAAATCGGCGCTGGAAGGGGCGCGTCGCCGGTTGTTAATACTACTGACCCTAGGTTCAATTCAGCCTCTGTAACAACACTGTCTATGGTCCAGTTAAGGGGGTTGGTACAGAGCATGGTTGACCCTGCACGTGGTTTTCCGCTCAGTCCGAGCGAAGTATCATACCATGTTTTAATGTCGGTGGTGTCTGCCCCGCCAGCAAAAGACATCCAAGAGATCACACAGCCCAAATCTTCAGGATTTCGGCATGCCTTCATACCAATGGCTTCAAGGTCTTCTTCAATCGAGACAGGCCAGCCGATCACGTAGGCCGCAACAAGAAACGAACGCTCAGGGCTACTGGCTACGCGGCCTTTTAAGAGATTGAGCAAGTGTAAGGCACCTTGGCTGTGACCCACAAGCATAAAGGGTTGAGCTTTATTGCGGCGGACCATGAAATTATCGTAAGCAGCGAGAATATCTTGGTAAGCGCGCTGCTGCGCAATTTTGCCTTGGCCGCTTTCATCATAAAAAGCCCCTGTGGTTGCTTGACGGTAGCGTGGGGCATAGAATTTGTCAGAAAATGCGGTTGCCATATTTTTCAGCGCAATAGACTTTATCATGGGTTGTGCACTGGCATCGTCATAGGCTGCATTCCACTGCGATGGTTTCATATGGGTGGTGGGGTGAATGAAGAAAACATCCATCGACTGAAATGCATTGGATTTATCACGGCCATCAATAATAGTTTGAGGTTCCCCAATCATTTCTCCAAATTCTTCAGTTATTTCCGCCATTGTATCGGTCTGATTGTCATTCATCATGGCTGCAAGTGCACGGTCTACTTCATTGATAACAGGCAGTGCCGCCCAAGCATCATCTTTGGTGTAATCCGGCGCGGGTGGCATAACTTCTTCAGCGATTGGATGATTTGGTATAAAAGCCAGTTGCATAGCTTTTGTATCAAAAACATTTAGCATAACTTTGCTGAGTCCAACAACGACAGCGAGCACAGCAACGATAATCAGGAAAATGGCAGCGGGGTTCTTTTTTGCCATGGGGTAAGTCTTTCTAACCAAAGAGTTTAGAGGGTAGCCATGTTGTAAGCTCTGGGATCATGACAAGCAACAACAATCCGATGATTTGAATAAGAATGAAAGGTAAGACACCTTTGTACATTGCGCTGGTTTTCACGCTATCAGGTGCGACACCACGCAAATAAAAGAGCGCAAAGCCAAAAGGCGGGGTGAGGAAGCTGGTTTGCAGGTTCATCGCCATCATCACACCAAGCCAGATGGGGCCAAGTGTGCCGTCCATAGCGAGCAGTGCTGGCGCGACGATTGGCACCACAACAAAGGTGATCTCGATAAAGTCTAGGAAAAATCCAAGAATAAACATCACTAACATAACAGCGATTAAGGCACCCACTTGACCGCCAGGAAGATTGGTTAATAAATGTTCTATCGCTTCGTCGCCGCCGTAGCCTCGAAAGACGAGAGAAAAGAGCGATGCTCCAATTAAGATAGCATAAATCATTGTCGACATACGCACCGTACTGGTCAGTATTTCTTCTAATACACCGCTCCGCCATTTTATAATCAAGGCTACCAGTAGTCCTGCTGTGAATATTAGTGTGAGCACGACAGCAAAACCATAAGCGATTTTATCTGAAAATTGAACTTCGCTCAGATCCATGCGTAAATCCGCTGCGCTGGCAATGAATAGCAAAAGTAGTAAAGCCGCGATGGTGAGGAGATAATATTTTGCATTCTTACTATCCATCCTGATAGCGCCAAGGAGAAGGGCACCAATTGCGCCAACGGAGGCAGCCTCTGTCGGTGTCGCAATGCCTGAAAGTATTGATCCGAGCACGGAAATGATCAGGGCGAGTGGTGGGACAAGCGCCATAAGAAGTTTTTTATAGAAATTATGATCGATATGTTGATCGGCTGATTTTTCAATCGCAGGACAGCGTTCAGGCTGAAAAATTGCAACAATTATCTGATAACTGATGTAAAGCCCGACAAGAATGAGGCCCGGTATGAGCGCACCGGCAAAAAGCTCGCCTGCGCTCATCGGAATGGGTGAAAAAACACCTTTGGATAGTTGCGCTTGCTGCCAGGCGGATGACATAACATCAGCGAGCAAAATAAGCACAATAGAGGGTGGAATGATTTGACCTAAAGTTCCTGACGCTGAGATAATGCCTGTAGCTAGCGCAGGATCATAACCACGACGCAGCATAGTTGGCAGCGAAAGAAGCCCCATAGTGACCACAGTAGCACCCACAATGCCGGTTGAGGCCGCAAGCAGGGCGCCAACAAGGGTAACGCTAATGCCGAGCCCGCCACGCATGCTGCCAAAGAGTTGTCCCATGCTTTCTAGTAGGTCTTCCGCTACCTTTGATTTTTCAAGCGTTATGCCCATCATGACAAATAGCGGCACTGCAAATAAAAGCTCATTTCGAATGATATTATCAAAAATACGGTTTGGGAAAAACTCTAGGAATGTAGCGTCTAATGTTCCAGTGAGCATACCTATCACACCAAAGATGACACCAGTGCCAGCCAAAGTGAAAGCAACAGGAAAGCCCAGCATTAAAAGGCCAAACAGCGAGGCAAACATCAAAAGTGTAAAGAGCATTCCCACATCCATTATGCCTGCTCCCTTGCGGACAATAACTTTAAGCTAAGGCGAATGCACTGGGCTGCGGCGAACATACTAAGGGAGGTACAGAATAATAAGATGGTGCTTTTGAGGAGATAGACAAAGGGCAATCCACTGGTTTCTACACTACCTTCTAAAATGCGCCAGCTTTCAGATACATAAGGAATTGCTAAAACCCATAAGAGGATGAGCATCGGCCACAAAAAGAAAATTGTACCAAAAAGGTCAATAGCATCACGGCTTCTAGACTTCATCTTGCTATAGAAAATATCAACTCTCACATGGTCATTGTGAAGAGCTGTATAGCCAGCTCCACCTAAAAACATTAGTGCATTAATATATTGCAGACTTTCCTGCATCATGATGGAGCCAAGCCCAAAAATATAAACCAACAAGACAATAGAAAATTGTACCAACATGAGGATGAGCGGCGTAAAGGCGAGGAAACGTCCAAACCGCTCATTGAGTTTGTCGAGTTGATTGGCTAGTTCTAGCATAGTGACTATAGGTCTTTCATCTTGGCGCGTGCCGACGTAAAGGCGCTTTCACCGATAGCTGTCCACCGCATACTGCTAGCGCGGGACGCTTTAAAGCTTTCATAAACTTCTTTTGTGATGGCATCGCTGCTGGCTGCTTCTTGCATAACTTCTATTGATAACTCTGCCATGCGGGCAAGTATCTCATCGGAGAATGTTTTGAGCTTAACACCATGTTCATTAACTAATGTTTCTAGTGCGCGTGCATTGCGTGCGTTAAATTCTGTATATGTAAGGTCATTTTGGGCAGCGGTAGCAGTTTGAAATACCTCTTTTTCCCAAGGAGAAAAATCATTCCATAGATCCAGATTAACGCCCATGCCAAGGGTCGGGCCCGGTTCATGAATGCCGGGAGAATAATAATTTTTAACGATATTGTGAAAACCAAAAGCAAGGTCATTCCACGGGCCGATCCATTCGGTTGCGTCAATGTTACCTTGGCTCAGGGCTTGATATAATTCGCTGCCGGGCTTGGTAACCGGTGTAGCGCCAAGTTTAGCCATAACGTCTCCGCCAAGGCCGGGCATGCGAATGCGCAGGCCTTTAAAGTCATCGAGTGTATTGATGTCACGATTATACCAGCCGCCCATTTGAGGTCCCGAGTTGCCGCAAGCGAAAGGTTTTATGTTAAAGCCTGCTGATAACTTGTCCCAAAGCTCTTGTCCGCCATCAAAACGTAACCATGCATTCATTTCAGCTGCGGTCATACCAAAAGGGACGGCGCCAAAAAAGTTGAAGGCTTTGGATTTGCCCTGCCAATAATATTCTGCAGCATGATACATATCGGCTTTGCCTTCGCTAACCGCATCAAAAGCGCCTAAGGGGCCGACCAATTCACCTCCAGCATAGACTTTGGTTTTGATCTGTCCGTCTGAAAGGGCCTCAATCCGCTTGGAGACATCTTGCGCGGTAGTGCCAAGGCCCGGAAAGTTTTTCGGCCAAGCTGTAACCATTTTAAGGGTACGTTTTTTTGATAATATTGCAGGGGCACCGGCAAGGTTAGTATCGCACTCTGTATCGCCACCACACGCGGAAATGAGGGAAGCGGCGCCAACAATACCCGCGCCTTTTAGAAGGTTCCTGCGGTTCAATACTGAAGTCGCGGTATCATGTTTATCTGTCTTTTTATCTGGCACTGTAAGTCACCCCTTCTATTCGTAAAATCATTGAGGGGAAGGTACAATTAAGATGACCCGTGTGCAAGCACTGCAGGATAAATAATATTAGACTGTGGATTGTTCAAAGGTGGACCAACCTTCTGGCCCGAGCATCTCCATTGGACCAAACCGTGATTTATAGGCCATTTTTTGGCTTTTCTCCACCCAATAGCCAAGGTAAAGATAGGGAAGGTTATTCTCCTGACAATATTGAATATGGTTGAGAATAAGAAAGTTGCCCAAGCCTCGGCTTTCTTCTTCGGGGTCAAAAAAGCTATATACCATAGAAAGGCCGTCTGACATGCGATCTGTCAGAGCGACAGCATAAAGCTTATTATCAATCATGCGGCGATATTCTATAAGATAGGTTTCAACTGAACTGGATTCTACCATCTCTTGATACTCTTGAAATGACATATCAACCATTGAGCCATCGCTGTGGCGTGAACCAAGATAGCTGCGCAGCAAGGTATATTGCTCTTGGGTGACGATAGGAGGGTGATTGGAAGACTGTAGATCTTGATTGCGTTTCAGAACTTTTCTTCTTGATTTGCTGGGTTTGAATTCCTCTGCTATCACGCGCACAGAAATACAAGCTGAGCAATTGTCACAAGCAGGGCGGTAAGCAACGCCTTGGCTGCGTCTAAATCCCACACGGCTTAGGGCCTCATTAAGAGAATTTGCATCAAAGCCGGTGAGCTCAGTGAAAACTTTCCTCTCTTCTTGGTCCGGCAAATAGGGACATTCCCCTGCAGCGGTGACATAAAATTGTGGGAACTGAAGCCCTTGCTGGGTCATATAAAGTCTGCCCTTAATATATTTCTATATATTATAATACCACATTGCAAAAAAAGTAAAAGTTAGCCACAAAATAAATATTAGTGGTGTGCCCGCTTTCACATAATCTATAAACTTATAGTGACCGGGTGCCATGACAAGTAAATTTGTTTGATAACTCATCGGAGTTGCAAACGAGCAATTGGCTGCAAAGATTGTGGCAATGACAAATATGAAGGGATCAACGCCTGTTTGAGCTGCAATTGATAAGCCTACAGGTGTGAATAAAACGGCGGTGGCATTGTTGGATAATATGTTTGTAAGTAAGGCGACCATCAAGAAAAATCCTGACAATATTATCCAGTTCTCCGCTCCTGAAAGCAAATAGAGCATATGTTCTGCAATCCATAAAGCACCCCCCGTTGCTGATAAAGAGGTACCAAGTGCTAGAGCCGCACCGACAATGGCAAAAACGCGTCGGTCAAATGCACGGGCAGCTTGACGCACATTCAAGCAACGCGTAGTGACCATGGCGACAGCAGCTAATAGAGCTGCGACAACAATAGGTAATATGCCGGTCGCTGCAAGGGCGACTAAAGCGGCAAATATGAGCTGCGCTCTTAGAGCAAATTGTGTTTGCGGCATTTCAGTTGCGGACCAATCCATTAAGATTACATCCGGATTATTTCTAAGCTCAATTACATTGGATCTCGACCCCATAATTAGCAAGACATCTCCTGCTTCTAGGCGAAGTTTGCCAAGGGATGCCCTAATCATGCGACTACGGCGCTGAACGCCAAGTACAGCACAGGCTGTTTCAGATCTAAAGCCTGTTTGTGCTAGAGTTCTGCCATCCATCCTTGAGGCCGGTGCTACTACAGCTTCAGCTATAATTTGACTGCCTTTGATGTTGTTTTTTTGTTCAGGGTCGGAAATATCAACACTCGTAGCAAGATAGGGGTCTGCGTCTAAAAGCTCAGTCATTACTTTTCGAGTAGTTGCAACCTGAACAATATCGCCTTGGCTGAGGGTTATGTCATCATAGGGTGGGAGCATTTTTTCTTTACCGCGCTGGATCATGCGGATCGTGACGTCTTTAAGACCCGGAAAAAGGCCCGCAACGGCTGTGTGCCCTGCTAGTGCACTGTCATTGCTTATCTCGATTTGGAAGATAAATTGCTTACCACGACCTTTAGAAAGCCTCTTTGCCATGCCAGCTCTGTCTGGGAGAATGCGTGGGATGATAAGGGCAATATAGAGCAAGCCAACAGTGGCAAGAACTAGCCCGGGTACAGTGAAGTCGAAGAAGTTAATTGCTTTACCTGTGGCCTCAAAATAGCTACCCGCGACCAGT
Organism: uncultured Alphaproteobacteria bacterium; assembly: GCA_965603115.1. GTDB lineage: Bacteria > Pseudomonadota > Alphaproteobacteria > Sphingomonadales > Kordiimonadaceae > CBFDBT01. The sequence goes on along the minus strand of CBFDBT010000016.1, from coordinate 15,927 downwards.
AAATTTGTGCTGGAGCCGATGAGAGTTAGGTTGCCACCGAGAATTGCCACAAAGGAGAGAGGCATCATCATGTGGGATGACTTTTTGCCAAGTTTTTCACACAGCACCGCTAAAATTGGGATGAAAATAACGACGACAGGGGTGTTGTTTAATACTGCTGAGGTTAGCATTACTATTATAAAAGTGATTAAAAATACTGCGCTCGGTACTTTTTCTCCTTTGGTAACTAATAAGCGGGCAGGAACGTTGAGCGCGCCTGTTTGCACCAAGCCTTGTCCAACGACGAGTAAAGCAAGAATGGTAATGAGAGCCGGATCAGAAAAGCCTTTAAGTAAATCGCGAGGGGTGAGAATATTTTCACCCAGTGCATTGGTAACAGGAAATATCTGAAACAGCAGCAGCAGAGCGGCGACGGTTGCTATAGAGGAAATTTCCAGAGGAATTCGGTCAATGGTATAAAGAGTAATAGCAGCAATAATGACGCCAAACGTAAGCCACATAGTTAATTCGGCACCAAACAATTCCATCATTTTGTCCCTTTATAGCGTCTAAAGACTGTAGAGGTGTGAGTATATAATGAAAACTAGGGATGGAAAGGTTTAATCAGGTTAGGCGTTAAAAAGCATTCAAGGTTTCTGGTGGAACGACGGAGGCTTCACGTTTTAATAAAATGGTTACGCGGCTGTTTTCCAAGCGCCTTGGTTGATCAATATGGAGAGGATCATTTGAAGACCGACCAACCACTTGAGCAATTTTATCATCAGGCACTCCAGAGAGATGCAATATTCTTCTGGCAGAATTTGCGCGATCCGAACTCAATTCCCAGTTAGTATACGTTTCTTCCGGCGGGAATTGTTCTGCCCGAGTGTGGCCCGAAATTTCTATGCGATTTGGAAGAGTGCGAACGGTTTTTGCAACAGTTTCAATCAGATGCTCGGCATACGAATAGAGTTGGGCCGTGCGCCCGTTGAACATGGTGCGACGATCTTTGTCAACGATCTGAATTTCCAATCCTTCTTCAGTTTGCTCGAATTGGATTTGGTCTTCCATTTCAATGAGTTCTGGTGTTTTTTGAATGGCGGCTTTGATGTCGGCTTGTGCCGCATCAAATGATGCATCTTCGCGCGCTTCAGCGATGGATTGTTTTGTTTTATCGCTATCGTTTTCAGGGTCCCCTTCGTCTCGGTCGAGCTTTTGGCCTTTTTGGTCCCCTGTTTTTGGTTTGCCCTCAATTATAACCGGTGAAGCTGCAGTAGCGATGATCGTGACATTTTCCACATCATCGACATCTGCTCCGAGCGGGCCTTCTGAGCCACTTCTTGATCTCGTGGTAGAAGCTGTAGGAGTAAAATAAGCAGCAAGGCCACTCAATGTTTCCGGTGGAGCCACATTCAAGAGCCATAGAAGCATGAAGAATGCCATCATAGCTGTGGTAAAGTCGGCATAGGCAACTTTCCAAGCGCCACCGTGAGCACCGCCGGCTTGTACTTTTTTGATCTTTTTAATGATCGGTCTTTGGTCGTCTTCTGCCACGTTAGCCTTGCCTGATTATCGTTAATTTCATGTTGAGTACCTTATGCTATAAGTATTAACAAACATTTATATAACAAGACGTTAATATGCACTTGTGGGCGATAAAGTCAATGTTTCCATAGCATCACTCTGATCGCTAAATTCGGTTTTAATTTTGAAATAATCTCCTTTTTGCCACTTGGAAAACTGATCAGCGTAATGGCTGGAAAAGATATTTCCTGACTGACCTGTTGGCATCAGATATAGGGAATTCTCAAGATTGCTCATATCAAATAATCCGCGGTAACTTGGGCCCATTGAGGACTTGTGCAAGTTACCTTCACTCCAGCTATTACCAGAAACATTTATGGTGTAGGTTGCGCCAGTGTGCGGTGCATATATGTCGAATATATCTTTAAGTACAGGAACTTGTGAAAAGGGAGTGTGCTTTTGTCTTAAGATATGGATATCACCCCAACGCCACTTAGTCCAATCGGCCCCATATGCCTTTGTAAGTTCAACAAGGCTCTCTTTGAGAGCTTTAGTCACTTGTGTGTTGCAGCTTTCTAGTGTTTCGGTGGTTACATCGTCACACCACTTGGATTGGTTATCATTATTTTTGAGTGTATTTTTTATAAAGGTAGGGCGCTGCCTGTTATAGCGCTTAAATTTATCGCCCAGTTCATCGCTGTAAATCACTTTAGCTAAATGACGCCACCATGTTGCAAATATAATCGGGGCAGGGCCATCTAATGTCATTGTGTCATCCCAATTGGTTAGGATGCTAAGAATTTCATCTGGAACATTTCCGTTTTTATCATCAAGGAGGGATATCATTAATGGCTTAAGGTCTTCCACCATGTCAGAGCCAATATTAAATTGGATAGCAGCCATCGTTTTAAGGTCATGTTTTTCAGTTTTGCGCAGTAATTTTTCAATGCGACCTGAACGATATGGCAGACTCCAATCACGGGTAATAAAATGCGGATAAGCCCCTTGAGTTATTTTTTGATTGGCTGTCACAACCATATTTTCGTCAGGATTATAGCGTGTCGGTAATTCATCATAGGGGACCATGCCTTGCCAATCGTATAGAGAATCCCAGCCGGGGGATGGCATGCGGCCTTGAATTTTATTATTTTTATGCCTGACGGGGATGCGCGAAGGTGTATAAAGGCCAATGTCACCATCTAAATTGGCAAAAATCATATTTTGCTGGGGTCCAACATAGAATTGTCCTGCAGCTTTGAAGTCTTCAAAGGATTTTGCCTCAAAGAGACTATTTCCAAATAGGGTATTGGTATCGGTGTTCATCAAAGCTGTCCACTGTAAGGCCAGCACATATTTTTCACCTATTGTTGGTTTTAGTTGCTTGTATATGTCCGACATCACTGGGCCGTGGCGACTTTCTCGAACAGTGAGGTGTAGGTCATCCGCATTTTTAATTTTGATGATTTCTTTCCTTAGAGTAAATTGAGCAGGGCCGTTCGGTGTTAGATAACTTTTGCCCTCATCATCTGTGATTTTTTCAATAAAAAGATCTTGCACATCAGGCGCTGTGTTGGTGAATCCCCACGCCATATTATCGTTGCGGCCAAGAACAATCATCGGTGCTCCGGCAAAGCTGGTGCCAACTATATTGCTTATGCTGCCATCGTCTTTAACCAGTTGTAGGTGCGCCATATACCAAATGGAAGGTGTGTTTAATGTAAGGTGCGGATCATTGGCGAGAATTGGCTTGCCAGACTTGGTGCGTTCGCCCGAGACAACCCAGTTATTAGAGCCGTAACCCGCAGGGTTAATAGGGGATAGGGCCGCGAGCTGTTTAATGGGTAGGTCTTTAAGTAATGCGCTGAAATCTGGAAGAGGGGATTCTTTAGCTTCTCCGGGATAAGGAGGATAAAGCTCACCCACTTGTTCGGGGCTTATTTGTTGCATAAGGTCAGCGCGAGCAAGTTCATGGCGCATATTGCCGCCTAGGTCATAGCTCATCATTTTGAACCAAGTCATAGTATGTATTGGATGCCATGGCTCAGGGGTAATGCCGGTGCTTATAAATTCAATGGGGAGCGCCCCTCTGCGGGTGGCAAGATAGGCATTGACACCTTCAGAGTAGGCAATGAGGACTGATTTACTTGAGTGTGGTAGGGCCTTGTATGCCAAAGTGGCCTTGTTTTTAAAACCCAAAGTGCGGAAGAATTTATCAATGGGCAATACAGTTGCCCCGAAAATTTCCGCCATGCGGCCAGCGCCGAGACGCCGGTTAACTTCCATTTGCCACAAGCGGTCTTGTGCATGTGCAAACCCTAACCCCAGTGAGATATCTTCGATAGATTTGCCGCGAATATGGGGCACGCCATTTTGGTCTCTTGATATAGTAACGCTAGACTTTAATCCGGCAATCTTAATCTCACCCTCTGTTTGCGGCAGAGATGTTTGCAGCCACCCGAAAAGCATAAAGATACTTGTGGCGACTAGAATGAAAAAGCCGATGAGCCACTGTTTACTTGTCGACATACTTAATCCTTCAAAATATTACCCTAAATCACTGGACAGTTAGTAGTCCAGCGCCTATCAAATTGCTAACTATATAGCTATATAATCATAAAGTTGTTTGTGGAGAAATATAAAATGGCAAAAACAGCATTTCTAGGGCTTGGTGTTATGGGCTACCCCATGGCAGGGCATTTAGCCCGGGCAGGACATAGCGTTACCGTATACAACAGAACTATATCTAAGGCTGAGCAGTGGCTTGATGAATATAGCGACGAGGCTACAGCAGAATTGGTACTGGCACCAACCCCCGCTGGTGCTGCCGCAGATGCAGATTTTACTTTTGCCTGTGTCGGCGCAGATAAAGATATTTCAGAAATTTGTATGGGAGAAACTGGCGCATTTTCTTCGATGAAGAAAGGAAGTATCTTTATTGACCATACCACGGCGTCACCCGATATTGCGCGTGTTTTGGGTGCTGCCGCTAGAGAAAAAGGTATAGGGTTTTTAGATGCACCTGTATCAGGTGGAGAAGCAGGAGCCGTAGGTGGTGCGCTAACGGTGATGATTGGTGGTGCTGCGACAGATTTTGAAAAAGCCGCACCTATTATGGATGCTTTTGCCAAATCAGCAAAGCTGCTTGGTGATAATGGCTCAGGGCAACTTGCTAAATGTGTTAATCAAATTTGTATTGCGGGTATTGTGCAAGGGCTATCAGAAGCGCTTCATTTTGGCATGGAAACAGGGCTGGATGCAAAAGCTGTTGTCGATGTTATTAGCAAAGGCGCGGCGCAAAGCTGGCAGATGGACAACCGCGCAACCACAATGATTGACGGGGAATTTGATTTTGGTTTTGCTGTCGATTGGATGCGTAAAGACCTTGGTATTGTTCTCGATGAAGCCAAGCACCATAACATGTCGCTACCGCTAACCGCTCTTGTGGACCAGTTTTACGCCGACGTTCAAAAAATGGGTGGAAGCAGGAATGACACCAGCAGTTTAATCCGTCGTTTGAGAGACTAATAAAGAAAAAATATCCAAGTGGTATTTGACCTTAGAGGATCTTCGACTTAAGGTTTGAGAAATTCTCGTGAATAAAGTTTAGTGAGGTATATGTGAGCTCTGAAGCTTTTATAATAAAATTGAATAAAGCTGGCAAAATTGCTCCGGATGATAAGCGGATAGCTCAGATACTCCGATGGGAGAATATTGACCTTTTCGCGCAGCCCTTGAGTTTTATTTTTCCACCAGATGCCCATGGTCGTGTTGATGCGCTCTTTGAATCTCAGGGAAACTTTGAAGATATAATTTTTCCTAAAGTGCCTCTGCGCTATAAGCCGGGCGGCTATATCAATTTTGATATGAAGATTTTCAAACATGATGATGAAACCAGCAGGCTCGAGTTTTATAAGCCAGGTTCTATCGAAAATGCCGAGGTCGCCACTGCGGATATGTATAGTTTCTTCAACTTTGTTGGTGAATTGCTTAATTCCCCGCTGGAAGGTGATATTGCGGTTAATATGGTCGAGGTTGAAGGGCTTAAGGCGGGAAGTGATATTAGTCCAGAAGATCAAGATATTCTTCGTGATAAGGTTGAGGGTGAGCTTAAAAAGAAGTCAGTTGGTGGCAAGATAGGTAAATTAGATGAAGCCAGCTACGGACTGCTTTCTGGTGGTGACTTCGATGAAGTCGCTTTTGAAAAGGAACTTGAGGCAGCGGCTTCTAAACTCAATATCTCGGCCGAAGCTCTCGGCGTGCGATCAGCTAAGGTCAAGATTGATGATAGGGAAATAGATCCAGCTACTTTGAAAATGGCGCTTAGTCATAGTCGTAGCATCTTCTTGGGTGAAATTGATAGTGATGACGAGCTGGATAACCTCAGTGATGTTATCTCGGGAATTCAGCATAATTGTAATTTGGTCAATGATGCGATCAAGAAATTTCAATATATGGTGATTAGCCGGCAGGTTAATGACATCACAAAGTCTGAAAGTCGTGCAGTGTTGCAGCAGGGCAAAGTTAATGTTGACGGTCGCCTCACTCTTCCGGGTAAGTTGATAGTGCTGTATGACCACCCCGATATCGCTTATGCCCACGATATGGCACAGATTGATGAAATGTTGAGGGTGATAAAATTTGCTATTAAAAATAACCCTGACACACATTACAATGACGGCAAGCTTGATTATTATGAGCTATGTCGCTCTACACTCCTGAACGTCCATTTTATTAATGACCTTGCAGCGATCCTAAAAAAGCATGAGCAGCCAACCTCAATGCTCGGTTTCCGTATTCTTGAAATGCCACCCTCTAAAAAGGGGGGAGCTCACTGGGACACCATGCGCAAACTTGATGGGTTGGGTCACTCTTTGTGGATTGATCGTTTTGGCGATGCTGTTATCGATGATAGTTTGATGAAACTGTTGCATAACGGGTATGTTGAAATGCCTTTACAGGTTATGAAAAAGCTATCAGGCCACTTTGATGGCAAGGATATGATGTCACAGCTTGTGGCCACATGGGGGGAAAAAGGCGTGGGCGTTGTCGCCGCTGACTTGCCGGATGTGAAGATGAAGCAACTTGCTCATGATATTGGCATTAGACTTAATCTTGACGATGCCCCAGAGGGCTCATAATTCAGATAAAACCCTTTATCTTTTGTCCCTATCTTACTGTGTGCAACTAACAGGTCGTATTTTGGCTTGACTAATGTCGCCAAGCCCCTATATTGCGCCCGCCTTGGGAATTGTCCCTTGGTTGAATGGATAAGGGCAATAGCGCCTTATCCGCGCGAGCAACATAGTGTTATCGTTAGTAAATAATGGACAGCACAACGCTCGTGGCGCTTAACAAATGAAGGAAGCGATTCGATATGTCCAAACGGATTCAAGCTAAATATAAATTAGATCGTCGCATGGGCGAGAATATCTGGGGCCGTGCTAAGTCTCCTGTAAACTCCCGCGAATATGGTCCTGGCCAACACGGTCAACGTCGTAAAGCTAAACTGAGTGACTATGGTATTCAGTTGCGCGCCAAGCAAAAGCTTAAAGGTTACTATGGTAACATCGGTGAAAAACAGTTCCGCAAATATTTTGCAGAAGCTGATCGTCGTAAGGGTGATACTGGTGAAAATCTAGTGGGTATTCTAGAGCAGCGTCTCGATGCTGTTATCTACCGCGCTAAGTTTGTGCCAACAGTATTTGCTGCTCGCCAGTTTGTTAACCACGGTCATGTGACTGTAAATGGTGTTAAAGTTAACATCCCATCCTATGCTGTTAAGCCGGGTGATGTTGTTGAGGTAAGTGCCAAGTCTCGCGATATTCCAATGGTTGTTCAAGCAGGTCAAAGCAATGAGCGCGATGTTGCTGAATATATCAGCGTTGCTGGCTGGAAAGCGACATATGTCCGCGTACCAAGCCTAGACGAAATTCCATATCCTGTGATTATGGAACCAAATCTTGTGGTCGAATTTTACTCAAGGTAATCTGGCAGTTAATCTCGACACTAGACAGAATTTTAAAAGGGCTGGAACATTTGTTCCGGCCCTTTTTTTGTTAATAATTCCCCCTTGCTCCAACTCATAAAAAAGCGCACAATGCCCTTCGATTCCTAGGGGAGCCATCATGGCTGAGAGTTAAGCTCAATGACTGAGTGAAAGACCCTGGAACCTGATCTGGTTAAGACCAGCGGAGGGAAGGAAAGCCAATGCCCGATACAAATTTACCCAATACAGATGTTTCATCTTCAGATTTTAACGTAACAACAGGCGCTATTAGCGGCAGCGAGCGCATTTATGTAGCGTCTGACTGTGACGCCAGTGTGCGCGTGCCCATGCGCCAAATTCATTTGCATCCAACCGCGAATGAAGCACCGCAAATTGTTTATGATACATCAGGACCCTACACGGATGACACAGCCGAGATTGATATCAATAGTGGATTGCCGCGTCTTCGCGAGCAATGGATTATGGCCCGCGGTGACGTGGAGGCTTATGAAGGTCGCGAGATTAAACCTGAAGACAACGGTAATGCTTCGGCTGAATATTTAGCACCTGAATTTCCGGTTAAGCACAAGCCTCTGCGCGCCAAAGACGGTAAGGCCGTGACACAAATGGCTTATGCTAAGCGCGGTATTATCACGCCTGAAATGGTCTATATCGCCATTCGTGAAAATATGGGCCGCGACGCAGCACCTGAGGAAAGCCGCAGCGGAGAAAGTTACGGCGCGGATATTCCTGATTATATTACCCCTGAATTTGTCCGCAAAGAGATAGCGGAAGGCCGCGCGATTATTCCATCGAATATTAACCACAGCGAAGCTGAGCCGATGATTATCGGGCGTAATTTTTTGGTTAAAATCAACGCCAATATTGGTAATTCAGCGGTGACATCCTCTATCGCTGAAGAAGTAGATAAAATGGTTTGGGCCACACGCTGGGGTGCCGATAATGTTATGGATCTTTCCACCGGCCGTAACATTCACAATACCCGCGAATGGATCATGCGTAACTCTCCCGTACCTATTGGCACCGTGCCGATTTATCAGGCGCTGGAAAAAGTAAATGGTGTTGCCGAAGACCTTACGTGGGAAGTGTTTCGCGATACATTGATCGAGCAAGCCGAGCAGGGGGTTGATTATTTCACTATTCACGCTGGTGTGCGCTTAGCCTATGTTCCTATGACTGCCAAGCGCGTTACCGGTATTGTTAGTCGTGGCGGGTCTATCATGGCAAAATGGTGTCTGGCCCATCACAAGGAAAGCTTTATCTACGAGCATTTCGAAGATATCTGCGAAATTATGAAGGCTTACGATGTGTCTTTCTCACTGGGGGATGGCTTGCGTCCGGGGTCTATTGCCGACGCCAACGATGAAGCCCAGTTTGCGGAACTTCGCACACTCGGTGAGTTGACCAAGGTCGCGTGGAAGCATGATGTTCAGGTAATGATTGAAGGGCCGGGTCATGTGCCGATGCACAAGATCAAAGAGAATATGGATGAGCAGCTAAAACATTGTCATGAAGCGCCATTTTATACCCTCGGGCCGCTTACAACGGATATTGCACCGGGCTATGATCATATTACCTCAGCCATTGGCGCAGCTATGATCGGCTGGTTTGGCACGGCTATGCTTTGCTATGTTACACCCAAAGAGCATTTGGGTCTGCCGAACCGTGACGATGTGAAGGTGGGTGTTATCACCTATAAGCTCGCGGCCCACGCCGCTGACCTTGCTAAAGGCCACCCTATGGCGCAGGAGCGGGACAATGCAATAAGCCGAGCCCGCTTTGAATTCCGCTGGGAAGACCAGTTTAACCTGGCGCTTGATCCGGAAACTGCGAAAGACTTCCACGATCAAACCCTGCCGAAAGAAGCGCATAAAGTTGCGCATTTCTGCTCTATGTGCGGGCCAAAGTTTTGCTCGATGAAAATTAGTCAAGAAGTGCGGGACTATGCCGCTGCCAAGGAAGAAGCTGAAAAGGGCATGGCTGAAAAATCAGCTGAGTTTATTGAGCAGGGCGCAGAGATTTACCAGCCAAAGGACGCTGCTGAATAGGGTTAATTAAGACTCCCGTTCGCCCTGAGTAAAAGCTGAGCGCAGACGAAGCTGGCATCGCAGGGTACTTCGACGTCGCCTTCGCAAATCTCAGGCTCTGCTCAGCACGAACGGTATATACTATTAAAAAAGCCTCGCATCACTGCGGGGCTTTTTGCTTTCAAACGCATTAGTCCTTTAGTTTAGTTGCGCGTAATCTTACTTGCATGCAGCCTATCATGCGCTTTAGGGTTGGTGGATGAACAACACAGGAGGTGTGAGATGAGTATTTCAATATCAAGTATGAAGGTTATATTTGCAGTGGCAATGATGATGTCATCAAATGTTGCTTTGGCGATGGCAGACCACCACGAAATTGCAGACAATATCAAGGCGGCTATCGCGAGCCCTGAGCGCAGCGAGAAGGACAACCGTGATGATGTCTGGCGCAAGCCCGCTGAGGTTTTAAGTTTAGCAGGCATTAAAGAGGGCATGACAGTTCTGGACGTTAATTCTGGCCATGGCTATTACTCGGAAATTCTCTCGCATGCAGTAGGCGACGCTGGCAAAGTGATCGCCCATAATGGGGTCATTTACTGGAACTATGTTAAAAATGATGTCGCCCAGCGCTATACGGGTCGGCTGGCAAATGTCACTCAGCTGTATACTGGCAAGGAAGAAGTTGAGTGGCCCAAAGCGAGTGTAGATGTTGCTGTTTTAATGATAGCCTTTCATGATTATTACCACTATCTCAAGCCTGATGTTATAGCGGATACTATGCCGGCTATATTAGCTTCGATTAAAGATGCTTTAAAAGATGGTGGTATTTTTGTGCTCTCCGATCATGCCGCAAAGACGGGTACTGTTCCTGAGTTTGAAAAAACCCTACACCGAATTGATCCGGAATTTGTGAAAAAACAAGTGATTGCAGCTGGGTTTAAATTTGTTGGAAGCAGTGACGCACTATCCAACCCTGATGATGACCATAGTTTAGGTGTGTTTGATGAAAAAATACGCCATAAAACAGATCGCTTCATTTTAAAATTTACTAAATAGAATATGACATGAGGGCGGCTCACTAGCCGCCTTTTTCATACTTCATATATAATCTAGATTAATTCCTATGTCAGCATAAGCCGAACGCTAACTATAAATTTCCATTAGAGAGTTTAGTTTTCAAAAATTAACCTATTGTAAACAATATGTTAAATAAACTTAAATGTTTATAGAGTATTCCTAAATGTATACTAAATTATTAGGGCAGGATTAAGAGACTATATTTTGTTAAATTTTTAAATTGTGCTTTTTCTTTTATATATTGGGATTTATTATGTCTACTTTACTTAAGGCTGCAGCAATTATCTCTCTAGCAGCAAGCAGTGTCAGTGCCGACGATGAAGGCCCATTTTCAGGGGAATTTGTTTATACACCTGAGCTTTGGACCGTCCTTGACTTTACACTTGAGTGGGATTTGTCCAAATCTGGATTAGATGGTGGCACAATCTTCGTCTATGGCCTATCCAATAATCGTAGTGAATTGTCGGGTGATATTGTAGGCGACCTTCAAACAGTTTCGAACATCGATAATGGTGAGGTTTATCGACTCTATGAGGCATGGTACCAGCAAGAGTTTTCAAGTGGACGTGTTAAGTTTGGATTGATTGACCTTAATAGTGAATTTGATGCAATTGAGCCTGCAGGTTTCTTTATTAATAGCTCCCATGGTATTGGTCCAGACTTCTCTCAAACTGGTGAAAATGGCCCTTCTATTTTTCCGTCTACATCACCAGCCGCTATGTTTGAAGTGACAGTGAATGAGCAGTTGCGCTTTACTGCGGGTGTTTTTGACGCGGTGCCAAATGATCCAAATAATCCGATGGCGCATAAAATATCCTTTGATGAAGGCGCGCTCTATGTGGCTGAAGTTAATTATGTAGCCGGTAACGATGTACGTTTCGCGCTTGGTGGGTATCACTATTCATCTAAGTTTGATGCTTTGTTTTCAGGTCTACCTGAGGGCGGCAATGGTGGCGTATACGCCATTGTTGAAGCGCCACTGAGTGACAGACTAAGTGGATGGCTCCGCGCTGGTTTTGCTAATAGTACGGTCAATCCTTTGAGCCATTATATTGGCGGTGGACTTCTTTTATCAAAGCCTTTTGCAGGCCGTGAGGATGATCAGCTTGGTTTTGCTATAGCCACTGCATGGAATGGTGATGATATCAAACAACTGCTAACATTGGATGGCAGCACACCAGCAAGTGCGGAATATAATTTTGAGCTTTCATATAACTACGTTGTTAATGATATGATCTCAATTCAGCCAGATGTGCAATATATAGTAAATGTTGGCGGCACCAAAGATTTGGATAATGCCTTGGTGATGGGTGTAAGATTTCAATTCGCTGTTGGTTTTTAAAAAGGCTTTTTACAGCTGGATAAAGTAAAGGCGGCTTAAAAACCGCCTTTTTCACATCCGATAAAATCTGGATTTTATGTGTGCGCGATGCCCTTGTCGTCGAGCATTTCATGAAGCTCACCGCTTTGGAACATTTCTTTGACGATATCACAACCACCAACAAATTCGCCTTTAACATAGAGCTGAGGAATAGTGGGCCAGTCGGAAAAAACTTTAATGCCATCACGCAGTTCAGCATCTTCCAAAACATTGTAAGCTGCAGGATTAAGCCCTAGGTGCTGCATAACCTGAGCAACCGTTGACGAGAAACCGCATTGAGGGAAAACAGGTGTGCCTTTCATAAAGAGAACTACATCATCTTTGGTGACAATTTCTTGAATGCGTGCATTGATATCAGTCATTATAAAATTCTTTCTTTTTGAAGGCGCTACCAGCCTTCATTTAGGGTGATTTATAGATAGTTCAAGTTTTTATGTGGCAGAAGTTTGCAGGGCGAGTGCGTGAAGTTCACCGCCCATCTTGCCTTTAAGGGCCTTATAGACCATTTGGTGTTGCTGAACCCGACTTTTGCCGGCAAAGCCATCATAGATGACACGAGCAGCATAGTGATCGCCGTCTCCGGCCAAATCCTCAATAGAAACTTTGGCGCCTGGAAGTTCTTCTTCGATCATATCAATAATTTTGTCGGCTATCATTGCCATTTCTATATTCCTTTGAGCTAATCTCATTTCTTGTACACAACATAAGGCGTATCGCAAAAATTAAAAGAAGAAAGGCATAATAATTATAATTTGTTTGTTGTGTTTGGATTTTTTAGTGAACTGACTATAGTGAAGACCGTAACAAATAGGGATAGAGAGTGTGATGCCGCAAGAAATAATTTCAGCTGATGGTACGAAGGTTCCCTTTACAATATATGCTTCAAGTGACGTTAAAGCGTGCATAATTATTTTGCCAGCAATGGGCGTGCGGGCGTCTTTTTATCGCACTATGGCAAGCTCTCTTATGAATATGGGTATTGCTGTCTATGTTATGGAATATCGTGGGTTGGGTGATAGTCCGTTGCGCGCAGGTTGGGGTACGGATTATGGCTATAAACAGCATCAAGAAGATGTCACGGCCTTGATTGCAAAAGCTAAGCAAGACTATCCAGATAGTCTGATTTATATCGCCGGACACAGCTTTGGAGGCCACTTGGCTATTATGACTGCTGGTCTAGACCCGACCAGTTTTGACGGGATTGTCATGCTCGCTAGCGGTACACCGTGGCATGAAGCTTTTGAAGGCAAGGCGGGAAAACATTTGAAAAGATTTGGATGGTTTGTGCCTGTTATTATGGCACTTTATGGGCATTTTCCAGGCAATAAATTTGGTTTTGCAGGTCGTGAATCTCGCAGCCATATGCGAGACTGGCTGCAAATGTCGACGAGAAATCGCTTTAAAATCATTGGCCTGGACAATGATTTAGAAGAGGAAATCGCTCAGTATACAGGACGCGTGTTATGCATGGCTTTCACGCGGGATAACATGGCCCCAATGAAAGCTGTTAAACTGATGCTTGATAAAATTCCGAAAGCTTCAATAGAAATTGAAGAACTTTCAGATGCTGATATTGAGGGGGAAGCCACCCACTTTGGCTGGGCTAAAACACCTGATAAGATTAGCCAGCGTATTAGTGAGTGGGTTTTCTAATTACTTTTTATCACTCGATCCAATAGCCGTCAGAGCTTCCAGCATAAATTCTTCTTTGGTAACCGGGTCTTTGGTAGCTTTTGCCATGTCTTCTGCCGTGATAAGAATATTTTGGCGGAATTTATTGAGGGCCGCACTTTTCTTGTGATTGTGATAGCTACGCGCAGCATTCACAGTGAGGAAGATCAGTGTAAAAGCTATCAGGCCAAATGAGATAATATTTTCAGTGCCACTTACCATGTCTGCAAGAGAAATGGTCAAAGCACTGTAAATAAGTGTGAAGGCCGCATAGCCGTTTACCCGCTTGCGCCAGTAATTCGCTTTAGTCGTGTGATAAGTAGCTTCCACATCAAAAGGATTTGCCTGTACTTTGGCGGGTGTATGTGGCCTGCTTTGCGAGCGATTATTTCTATGCCTATTGTTATTGCGGTTTTGGTTTGGGCGATTACTTTGAGCTGGTTTGCTTTGATTGCTCTGACTTTTCTGTGGTGCCTTGGTCTCTTCTGCCATGAGTGTTTCCATATGATGTTATAATTATGAGCTATTAATAGACACGAGCGACAATAAAGACAATTAAAAAGATAAAAGGCGACCAAAAGGCCGCCTTTTTGCTTTGTTTATTGTGAATCTATTATTCTGCAGCAGCCATAAAGTTTGGCATCCAAGCTTCAAAGGCATCTCTCAGTTTTGTGATAGGCAGGTCCACTGCACCATCATTAACATTAAGGCTATCGCCGCCAGTGGTGCCGATGATGCTGGCTTCAACTCCCGCTGCTTCAGCTTCGTTTACAATTTTTTCAGCAGTTTGTGTGTCCACCGCTATCAAGTAGCGCGCCTGATCCTCTCCAAAGAGTAATCCGTGCAGCGGGCAGGGGCCTTCAATATCCACACTCGCACCCATAGAGCCAGAGATTGCCATATCTGCAAGGGCAGCAATTAGGCCGCCATCAGATAGGTCATGACAGGTTTCCACAGCCCCGCTTTCAATATATGTGCGAACAAAATCACCATTTTTGCGCTCTACTGCAAGGTCAACAGGCGGCGGTGCGCCAGCGTCTTCACCTAGAATTTGCGATTGGTAAAGGGAGGCCCCTAAATGTCCAATGGTTTCACCAATAAGAATAATGCTTTCATTCGCAGCTTTAAAGGCTACCGTTGCCATCTTATCGATATCAGCCATAACGCCGACGCCGCCAATGGCCGGTGTTGGATGAACGCCTGTGCCATTGGTCTCGTTATAAAGCGATACGTTTCCGCTAACGATAGGGTAATCAAGGGCAATGCAGGCCTCGCCCATGCCTTTGAGACAATCCACAAATTGTCCCATAATTTCAGGACGTTCAGGGTTGCCAAAATTCAGACAATTGGTAATCGCAAGGGGCTTTGCCCCAACAGCAGTAATGTTACGCCATGTCTCAGCCACAGCTTGACGACCACCATCAACGGGGCCAGCATAACAATAACGTGGTGTGACATCGGTTGTAACGGCAAGGCCTTTGTTGGTCCCATGCACACGCACAACACCGGCGTCACCGCCCGGTCGCTGCACGGTATCGCCCATAACCATATGGTCATATTGCTCATAAATCCAACGACGCGAGCAAAGGTGCGGCCCACCTATCATCTCTAAGGCTGTGGATTCTAAGTCAACAGGCGCTGCAATGTCGCTTGCACCTATTGTATCGCGCAAGGGAGTAGAGACAAAAGGACGTTCATATTCTGGCGCATCCTCAACAAGACTATCAATTGGCATGTCGCCGATTACTTCGCCGTGCTGTTTGAGCGTTAAATTACCAGTTTCAGTAATGTGGCCAATGATCGCAAAATCAAGATCCCATTTTTCAAAAATAGCTTGTGCTATATGCTCGCGACCCGGTTGGATCACCATCAACATGCGCTCTTGGGATTCTGATAGCATCATCTCCCAACCTTGCATGTTTTCTTCGCGTTGAGGCACCATATCCAAATCAAGTTCAAAGCCAACGCCGCCTTTAGACGCCATTTCAACCGCGGATGACGTAAGGCCCGCCGCGCCCATATCCTGTATGGCGACAATAACGTCGGTAGCCATTAGTTCGAGGCAAGCTTCAATCAATAGTTTTTCGGTGAAAGGGTCACCCACTTGCACAGTAGGGCGCTTTTCTTCGCTATCGTCGGTAAATTCAGCTGATGCCATCGTTGCACCGTGAATGCCGTCGCGTCCGGTTTTGGAGCCCACATAAACAACAGAGTTGCCAATGCCTGCTGCGGCGCAGTAAAAAATATTGTCGGCGTCAGCA
>CBFDBT010000015.1:0-25947 GCA_965603115.1 uncultured Alphaproteobacteria bacterium | reverse complement strand
GGTAGCGATATTAGCAGCATTTGGGTTTTCCTGCCTGAATAGTGTGCATGCTTCACAGGAGGCAGGGATACCTGAGAGTTTTGGGAAAGACATGGTCTATAATTTTGACCCTGCTAATTACCCTTCACTTCGAAAGACTTTCTCATCAAGTGATGGCACTTGGAATTCTTATCGCCCCGCTGATTTTTATGAGTTACTAGACGGCAATAATCCTGTCTGTATTGCGTTGCTAGAGGCTTTGAATGAGCCTTATAACAAAAGAGACAAGAAGAATGATGGTAAAAGACAAAGCGCATATCTCACTAATAAATATTCTGTGACTTGGCAGAAAGTTAGGCCCCTAAAACCCGGCCAGAGATATACTTCTTTAGAGCATGAATTTACAGAAATTGACCTGAATAATGATGATCAGATTGAATGGGTAGTGAATTATGCCAGCCAAATGCATAATAATATTACTGAATTAATGTTTTGGGTGAATAGCAATCCACGTACGGTTTATGAGGAAATTTACTATAATAAAAATACCTTATCACCACAAAATTTTACAAGATTTCTTTATGATGAAAAGGATGGATATGCAATCACAGGCTGGAGGGCAGGGCGGAAATTTCAAGGAAAACATTTCAAGTTAGCCAAAAATGCAATTGAACCAAGATGTGCTTCGGGTGATTGTCGTGCCATACACAAGAAATTTGATAAGTCATTTATAACCTATCCTATACATCCGACCACCAAATATGATTTAGTCACTGTTGACGGCAAGAGTTATTTCACAAGGGTATTTTATAGCCTCTATGATAAGCCACGACAAAAGTATAATGGCACTAAAGAGCCCGACTATAATGAGACACAATTCAGCCCTGCTCAATTTATCTATTTGTTCGTAAGCGAACTTAGCGGCCCGCAGGATGGCAAACAGATTTGCACAATGAGAAGCAGCCAAAAATATATTCAAATGAAAGAACACTAAAGACGCAATTAAAGGATAAGAGACCTGACGCTCATTCTTATTCCATCTCAGGCCAGACATGGGCCTCACACGCTGACCACCATAGACTCTGAAACAAGTTCAGAGTGACGCATTAAGATGCACGTACACCCCCCACACCGTCATGCTGAACTTGTTTCAGCATCCATTACCCTGTTAGTGAAGAATACAGGTCTTCCCAGTCAGGGTTGTTTTCTTCGATTAAATTAATCTTCCAAGGACGATGCCAGCGTTTCAGTTGTTTTTCTCGTTCAATGGCAAAGGTGATTTCATCAAAGGCTTCAAAATGGACAAGTTTATGCACGATATATTTATCAGTAAATCCTTCAACAACACCTTCCCTGTGCTGCCATATACGTTTAATCAAATCAGACGTAACACCAATGTAAAGTGTTCCATATTTCTTCGATGCTAAAATATATGTGTAACCACCCATTTCCATTAACAAATCATACACAGTATGGATGCTGAAACAAGTTCAGCATGACGGAAAAGGTATACCTTAAACCTTACGTGCATCATAAAAACCTTACATGCTTCATAAATTTCAAGAACATGGACTAAATCAGTAATATAATTACGAAATCTTTCAATCTTCGAAAGCCAATTTCAAAACAATAGTGCCATACTGCCTGCATAAATAAACTTAGAGGTGGAGATTTCCTCATGTCGGGCAAAGTATCCTTAAGCGATAAATATACCAAACGTGATGGTCGCGTATTCCTAAACGGCACACAGGCCCTTGTGCGCCTGCCGATGGTGCAGCGCTGGCGCGACGAGCAAGCTGGCCTCAACACGGGTGGTTTTATCTCTGGTTACCGCGGTTCACCGCTTGGCAACTACGACCTTGAGCTTGGTCGTGCAAAAAAATATCTCGACGAAAGTCATATTAAATTTGAGCCGGGACTTAATGAAGACCTAGGCGCTACTGCCGTTTGGGGCACTCAGCAGTTAGAATTGCAAAAAGAACAATCTGACTATGACGGTGTTTTTGGTATCTGGTACGGCAAAGGCCCGGGGCTAGATCGCTCTATGGATGTTATCAAACACGGTAATGCGGCGGGCTCAAGTCCCCACGGCGGTGTTTTATGTCTTGGCGGTGATGACCACGGTGCAAAGTCTTCTACCCTACCCCATCAGGTAGACCATAATTTCATGGCAGCCTTTATGCCGGAACTTTACCCAGCCTCCATTCAAGAATTTGTGGAATACGGCTTGCTCGGCATTGAAATGAGCCGCTACACAGGCGCATGGGTCGGCTTTAAAGCCACCGCTGAAACCCTTGAGACATCAGGCACGATAGATCTCAGCCATGAGATGCGCAAATTCATTATCCCGACTGATTTTGAAATCCCTGAAGGTGGTCTCAACATCAGATGGCCGGACGATTGGCGCGAACAGGACCACCGCTTGCAACGCTATAAAGGCTTTGCCGCAATGGCATTTGCCCGCGCGAACAATGTTGACCGTCTAATATGGGATAGCCCCAAACCAAAATTTGGCATTATCACATCGGGTAAATCATACCAAGACGTGCGCCAAGCGCTTTTTGAACTTGGTATTGACGAAAATACTGCCAAAGACATTGGCCTGCGCCTCTATAAAGTTGGCATGCCTTGGCCGCTTGAACCACAAGGTGTGCGTGCCTTCTGTGAAGGGCTGGATGAAGTGCTTGTGGTAGAAGAAAAGCGCGAAATGATCGAACATCAGCTTCGCTGGCAGCTTTATAACTGGAAAGCGAATGTGCGCCCGACCGTTGTTGGAAAGCATGATGAAAACGATGAATGGCAACTTCCACCAGAAAATGATCTTGATGTTGGCATCATTGCACAGGTTATATCAAACCGTATGTCAAAACTTTATAAAAATGCGGATATGCAGGCAAAACTTGATTATTTCTCTGAGCGCAAGCGCGCCTTTCAAGGCTATACACCCGCAATTAACCGCGTGCCCTATTTCTGCTCTGGCTGTCCGCACAATAGCTCGACCCGTGTGCCTGAAGGTAGTCGCGCCACAGCAGGCATTGGTTGTCATATTATGGCGATCAACATGGACCGTAACAATGAAACCTTCACGCAAATGGGCGGCGAAGGTGTTCCTTGGGTTGGACAAGCGCCTTTTACCAATGAAAAGCATATCTTTGCTAACCTTGGTGACGGTACCTACAACCACTCTGGCTCGCTTGCTATCCGCCAATGTGTCGCCGCTGGTGTCAATATCACCTATAAAATCCTTTATAACGATGCTGTCGCCATGACCGGTGGTCAAGAACATGAAGGCGCTCTAACCGTTCCGCAAATTGTGGATCAAGTTTTGGCCGAACGTGTTAAAAAAGTCGCCATAGCCACCGAACGCCTGGAAGAGTATGCGCTAATCAACTTGCCACCAGGCGTTGAGGTGCATGACCGTACCATGATCATGAAGCTGCAAGAAGAGTTCCGCGAAATAGAGGGCACCACGGTTATCATTTATGATCAAACCTGCGCTGCTGAAAAACGTCGCCGACGTAAACGTGGCAAGCTTGCTGACCCCGCCAAGCGACCATTTATAAACGAAGCTATATGCGAAGGCTGTGGTGATTGCTCTGTTCAATCCAACTGCGTGTCCGTAGAGCCCTTGGAGACTGAATTTGGTCGAAAGCGCACTATCAACCAGTCCAGTTGTAACAAAGACTTTAGCTGTGTACGTGGCTTTTGCCCAAGTTTTGTCACCGTTTATGGTGGTGCACCGCGCAAATCATCGCAAGGCACTGGCCCGCTCGACGGACTTGGGCTTCCAGCTCTGCCAGACGTCACAATACCAGCCTTTAACGATGTCTTTAATGATTATAACATTCTTGTCACCGGCATCGGTGGCACAGGCGTATTAACCATTGGCGCTCTGCTCGGCATGGCGGCCCACTTGGACGGTAACGCATGCTCAATCCTTGATATGGCTGGTCTTGCACAAAAGGGGGGCTCAGTTCTTAGCCACATACGCTTGGCGCCCAATAATGACACCATTCGCTCCACACGTATTGTTACAGGTCGCTCTAACCTACTGCTCGCATGCGACAGTGTGGTCGCTGCGTCGCAAAGCGCTGTTAACATTATGCGCTCTGATCGCACACAGGCTGTTATCAACAGCCATATGTCGCCTGTGGCCGACTTTGTACGCAACCGTGATATTGATTTCCAAGAGGCAACGGTTCAAAAGCAATTGGATAACGCCACCCTTGAGGAAGCACGTTTCCGCATTCCAGCGCAAGAAATTGCGACATCACTGATGGGAGACAGCATTGCGACCAACATCTTAATGCTGGGCTATGCATGGCAAAAAGGCTTGATACCTGTCACTCTCGCCTCTATCGAGCAAGCCATTCAAATGAATGGTGTCGCCATTGAGAGCAACCTGCGCACCTTTTATTGGGGCCGCATGGCAGCTCATGACATGGGCGCTATCAAAGCCATCATTAGTGAAGGTCGCGGCGAGGATGCAGATATCTCGACAAACCTTGATGAGATTGTTACAAAACGTAAGGCTCATCTCAAGGCTTTTCAAAATACTGCCCTTGCCAAAAAATATGCCGCCCTCGTTGACAGAGTGCGGGCATGCGAAGAGAAAAACGGCGGCGGCAAAACGGACTTGAGCATTGCTGTTGCACAAAATTATTCAAAAATCCTTTCCTATAAGGACGAATATGAAGTTGCCCGCCTTTATAGTCATCCAGACTTTACTACCAAGCTAAGGCAACAGTTTGAGGGTAAATTTAAGCTCAAAGTTCATATGGCCCCGCCCCTGATATCTCGTATTGATACCAATACAGGGCGACCAAAAAAGCGTGAATTTGGTAGCTGGATTTTCCCGGCACTCAGCCTGCTTGCAAAATTAAAGTTCTTGCGCGGCACAGCTTTTGATCCTTTTGGACATTTAAAGGATCGCAAAATGGAACGCGCTCTAATCGGCGAATATGAGGCTATAATTGAAGAAATTATTGAGGGTTTAACCAGTGAAAATTATGATCTAGCTGTTGAGATAGCCTCCCTGCCAGACAGAATTCGCGGTTATGGTCCCGTAAAAGAAGAAACGCTTATAAAAACCAAAATACGCTGCAATGAGCTTTTGCAAACATGGCGCAGTGGCACCATAAATGCATCCACAAATATAGCAGCAGAATAATTGCCCATAGTAAGAGGAACTAAAATGCCCGTATTCAATACTAGTAGTTTTAAAAACCATGAAAATGTTGTCTTTTGCGCAGATGAAGCGTCAGGCCTAAAAGCGATAATTGCTACTGCTGTACACCAACATGCACCTATTGAGGTTTGTGAAACTCGCGCAGAAGAAGATGCGCTATATGATGTACTTCGCTTATCCCGCGGTATGAGCTTCAAAAATGCCATGGCGGGATTGCGTTTAGGTGGTGGAAAGGCTGTTATAATTGGCAACCCCAAGGCCATTGCTACACCTGAGCTTGCTCATGCATTTGGCCAGGCAATTCAACGCCTTAGCGGCGCTTACTATACCGCAGAAGATGTTGGCACAACGCCTGCTTTTTTATCTCATGTAACCAAAAACTGTGATTATGTTAGCGGCCTTGAAGATGGTCCATATGCTACAGGTGATCCATCACCACACACAGCGCTTGGTGTTTACGAAGGCATCAAATCAGCGGTGAAGCATAAACACGGCAAGGATAATATGGAAGGCCTACATGTTGCCATTCAAGGTGTAGGCAATGTTGGTGGTCACCTTACTAAATATCTTCAAGATGACGGCGCTATCATTACTATCGCTGACATCAACCAAGACAATATTGAAGGCGTTTTATCCCACGGCCCAGCAACTGTGGTGCCGACACAACAAATTCATAGTGTAGACTGCGATATTTTCTCACCTTGCGCGCTCGGTGGCGGCCTCAATGACACAACTATTCCACAGATTAAGGCCTCCATCATTGCTGGTGCCGCCAATAACCAACTTGAAACTGAAGGCGTGCATGATGAAATATTGCGCAAGCGAGATATTTTATATGCGCCTGATTATGTGATCAATGCTGGTGGAATTATCTCAATAGAATCAGAAGTTTACAAAGAAAAACTGAATGAAAGCGCCCGTCGCGCAAAGGTTTTACGCATTGGTGATACCCTTGCCAGCATCTTTAAAGAAAGCGACAAGCAACAGCGCACTACAGGTATTATTGCCAATGAGATGGCCGAAAATATCATCGCTAAAGCGAAAGAAGATAAAAAGGCCTCAGCTGCCTAATAAAACAATTCAAAGGAGCGTAACTGAAATTTGGTTACGCTTTTTTTCTACCGCCAGCGCGCGCATAAGACTGATCCCCATGGGTATACGTCTTGTCGCTCGGCAGTACAGTATCAACACTGTGAATTTCTGTACTATTGGCTAATTTTTCATAGAGCTTACCAAAATCTTGATATGTCGCCTCGAGCAATTCTTCAAAACTGCTTATCACCCAGTAAGTCTGCTGAAAATCATCGATGATATAATCTGTCTTCATCAAGCGTTCTAGGTCAAAGTGCAGTCTGTTTGGGGATGGGCTTTCAAGGCAGTAAATACTCTCTGATTTAGAACTTACTATACCGGCACCATAAATACGCATGCCCTCAGGGGTATTGATCAATCCAAACTCAACGGTATACCAATAAAGACGCGCAAGGTTTTTGAGCACACCCATGCCATCTGCTCGCTGCCCGCCTTTACCATAGGCCTGCATATAGTCAGAAAACACGGGATTGGTTAACATTGGCACATGGCCAAAAACATCATGAAAGACATCCGGCTCTTGCAAATAATCCAGATTTTCTTCACTGCGAATAAAATTGCCAGCCGGAAAACGTTTATTGGCTAAATGATCAAAGAAAACATCATCCGGCACTAAATCCGGCACCGCAACAACGCGCCAGCCTGTCAGTTTTTCAAGGTCATCGGATAGTTTATCAAAATTTGGAATACCCGATTTAGACAAGCTTAATAGCTTTAGACCCTCAAGATATTCTTCACAAGCGCGCCCAGGCAATAAGCGGCTCTGCCTTTCATAGAGACGGTCCCAGCGGTCATGCTCTTGCTGTGTGAACTGCTCCCAATTTTGGTCGACTGTATAGTCGTCGTTCACATCTACTTCTCGGCCAAGTCGCGTTACTATTTGTATCACGGGTAACCCCTTTGATTAAGCATCAGATTGATTTTCTGGCAATGCATCTTGAAAAGCCTTTAACTTCATACACTCATGGTCAATCCGGACAAGAGCAGGAAAAGCATCAAGCGGCACCTCAAACCTTCGCGCATTATAAATCTGCGGCACCAAATAAACATCCGCCAGTGTCACTGTATCGCCAAAACAATAAAGACCCGTGGCCCCGCTATCGGTCATCATTGTTTCAAGTGCTGCAAACCCTTTCGTTATCCAATAAGAATACCATTTGTTTACAGCAGCCTCATCTGCGCCAAATTCGGCTTTGATATACTTTAAAACACTCAAATTATTGAGCGGATGAATATCACAGGCGATAAGAGATGAGAGCTGGCGTACATAAGCCTTATCCCGCAGGTCTGCTGGCAACAGAGCTGGCTCTGGATAGCTATCTTCCAAATATTCAAGAATGGCGGGGGACTGACCCAGTTGAAAGTCATCTTCTGTATAGAACGGCACCCTGCCCTGCGGGTTTAAGCGCCTATAATCCTCGGTGTGTTGATCATCAACACCGGGTTTGAGATTGACTGAGGCATGCGCTACATCCAGCCCTTTTAGGTTAAGAGCAATACGAACCCTAAAGGCTGCTGAAGATCTGAAATATCCGTATAATGTGCGCTGCATAAATTACCTATATTTTTTCAACAATTTGATCGATAGCCCCAAAGACAGAACGGCCTTCACTGTCAAGCATTTCAATTTTAATAGTGTCGCCAAACTTCATGAAGTTTGTTTTAGGCGCCCCATGCTCAATAGTCTCTATCATTCTAATCTCAGCAATACAGCTATATCCTACACCCCCGTCTGATACGGGTTTGCCAGCCCCACCGTCTAGTTTATTAGATACTGTCCCTGAGCCAATGACACAACCAGCCGCTAGTGGCCTTGTTTTAGCAGCATGAGCAATCAATTCACCAAAATGAAATGTCATATCTATGCCCGCATCTGGTACACCAAAAACGTCCCCGTTATAGGTCGACTTCAGTGGTAAATGTAGTTTGCCACCCTGCCAAGCATCCCCAAGCTCATCTGGCGTAACACAAACAGGACTAAAGGCACTCGATGGTTTAGACTGGAAAAAACCAAAGCCTTTCGCAAGTTCTCCCGGTATGAGCCCTCGCAGAGAAACATCATTAACCAGCATAACCAACCGTATATAGCTGATTGCATCATCAGCACTAACGCCCATCGGAACATCGTCAGTTATCACCGCTATTTCTGCTTCAAAATCTATGCCCCAGCCTTCGTCTTTAGGCATTTTAATAGGGGCGTAGGGGTCGAGAAAACTATCTGATCCCCCTTGATACATAAGAGGGTCAGTCCAAAAGCTCTCTGGCATTTCAGCGCCGCGTGCTTTCCTGACCAATTCAACGTGATTGACATAGGCTGATCCATCTGCCCACTGATAGGCACGAGGCAGCGGAGAACTACAAGCACGCTCATCAAAGTTTTGTCCGTCAACAGCACCAGATTCAAGAGAAGATGACAAAGACCTTAGGCGAGGAAATACTTCTCCCCAATTGTCCAAAGCCGCTTGTAGTGTCTGGGCAACATGTGTGGCATCAGCCATGCGCGTTAAGTCATCTGATACGACCACCAGTGATCCGTCTCTATCATTTTTTAGGGATGCAAGCTTCATTCAGTCTCTCCAAACTCACCCTCGTGCAACCATGCTGCATGTCGCGGGGCCTTTTTTGTTATACTCCATTCTTCAATCATGGCCGGCGCCACTTCGTGCAATTTATCCATCATATCCTGTGTGCCAACATTTGCTGCGAGCTCAAGTCTATGACCATTTGGATCAAAGAAATATATTGATTTAAAAATACCATGGTCTGTTGGTCCTATAACATCAAGGCCAGCGGCCTCAATTTGTTCTTTGGCTGCCATCAAAGCCTTCATATCGGCCACTTCAAAGGCGATATGCTGCACCCAGTCAGGTGTGTTCTCATCCCGCCCCATTGGTGGGGAGTTAGGAATTTCAAAGAAAGCTAAAATATTACCCATACCAGCATCTATAAAAATATGCATGTAAGGGTCTGGCGCCTTTGTACTAGGAACCTGATCTTCAGCGATTGCCAGTACAAGGTCCATATCCATAACCTCTTTGTAAAAGGCTACCGTTTCTTTAGCGTCTTTGCACCGATAGGCAACATGATGAATTTTTTTGATCTCCATGATCGCTCTCCTTAGGCCGCAGTTTCAGCTTCGTCGGCCTTTATAACACCTCGCCTCAGCTGGTCTCGCTCCATAGATTCGAACAAGGCTTTAAAGTTACCTTCACCAAAGCCTTCATCCTTTTTACGTTCAATAAATTCAAAGAATACCGGGCCAACCATAGTTTCAGAGAATATCTGCAACAATAGTCTGTTGTCTCCGTCTTCTGTTGAACCATCGAGCAAGATGCCCCGCGCTTGAAGCTCCTCGACAGGCTCACCATGACCTGGTAGACGTTCTTCGAGCATCTCATAATACGCTTTAGGCGGTGCTGTCATAAAGGGTATGCCTTTTGCCTTCAGCGCATCCCAACACTTTACCAAATCATCACAGATTAATGCGATATGCTGTATTCCCTCTCCATTATAAGCCATCAAGAATTCTTCGATTTGGCCTACACCTTGTGAAGCTTCTTCATTAAGCGGAATACGGATTTTCCCGTCGGGTGCAGTCATGGCTTTAGAGAGAAGCCCGGTATATTCTCCCTTAATGTCAAAGTAGCGAATTTCTCTGAAATTGAATATTTTTTCATAGAAATTTGCCCAGAACTCCATGCGTCCGCGATAAACATTGTGGGTTAAGTGATCTACCACCTTAAAGCCACAGCCTTCAGGATGGCGATCCACGCCCTCAAAAAATTCAAAATCTATATCATAGATACTCATACCGTCTTCATAACGATCAATCATATAAAGAGGCGCACCACCAATACCCTTAATGGCTGGCAGACGAAGTTCCATAGGGCCTGTTGGAATTTCTATAGGCTGCCCACCCATTTCCAATGCACGGGCATAAGCTTTTTGGCTATCTTTAACCCTAAAGGCCATACCACAAGCACAAGGGCCATGTTCGTCTGCAAAATAAGATGCATAACAATTTTTCTCTTCATTTAAGATGAAATTGATATCCCCTTGCCTATAAAGCGTGACATTTTTTGATTTGTGTTTGGCAACAGCTGTAAATCCCAACATCTCAAAAACCGGCTCTAAAACACCGGGTGTAGGAGAAGCAAATTCAACAAATTCAAAGCCATCTAAGCCCATCGGGTTTTCGAAAAGGTCAGTCATAAGTATTAACTCCTCAAAAAAGTGGTAATTTCAGTAATTTCAGGTTACGTTGCATTTATCTGATATTGGTTACTGATGCAACTATATTAGTTTCATTAGAAACTTACAGCAAGACAATTTCGGTCTTATTTGTAAAGTTATTTTAAAGGGTTCCTATGACAGACCAGGATAAATCATCTAGCCTATTGGTTTTAAAAGGGTTTTTACCCTATAGATTATCCACACTCTCTAATCGTATTAGCCGTGCAATTGCTGACCGATACGAACAGAGGTTTGCATTGTCTCTGTCTGAATGGCGAACAGTAGCTGTTCTTGGAGAAGAATCAAACTTATCAGCAGCCGACGTTGGAGAACGCACAGCTATGGATAAAGTGGCCGTTTCTAGAGCTGTCAAAAATCTATTAAAAACTGGACGCATCGAAAGACATTTTTCACCGGATGACCGGCGCCGGTCGGTTCTTGCCCTGTCTAAACTGGGTCGGGAAGTCTATGAAAAAGTTGTTCCTCTCGCCCTATCCTATGAAAGCGCTTTACTTGATGGGCTTTCACAAGAAGAACAAGATTCTTTGAATAAAATACTGAATAAATTAAATGAAATTCAACTTCATGCCGTTGAAGACGCTTAAAAAGGTGATTTAAATAGAGAACCCAAACACCGGCTCCCTCGACGGCATACCGAAGAAATATCCTTGCAAATACTCCACCCCAATAGTCATTAGCGCCTTCATGGTTTCTTCATTTTCTACACCTTCAGCAATAACCTTCACGCCAACCTGCGTTGCTGCTTCCACAAGATTAGCGACAACACTCCATTGACCACCATCTTCGACAATATCTTGAACTAGAGCTTTATCAAGCTTCACATAATCAGGCTTAAGATCAAACAATGTCGTGATATTGTTGAACCCATAGCCAAAATCATCGAGGGCTATTTGGATGCCCTTTGCTTTGAGTGTATCAATAATTTTTCTTAATTCTGCCTGGTCTGCAACGGATTCACTCTCAACAATTTCAAAAACTAATGTGTCGAGAGGAATGTTCATTTCTTCAACAAGGTTCAGCCACTCGGTTAAATTTTGGTCCACTCCAACTGCAGAGCGTGGCATGATATTAATGAAGCTTTTGCTATAAAGATTAAAGTGAGCCGCTGTCTCTATGGCGCTCAAACCCGCAGCGCAATCAATTTTTTCCATCAAGCCACTTTTTTCAGCTGCACCAAACAATTCAGGGGCCGAAATTTCACTTCCATCTATGTCTAGGCCTCGAATTAAAAACTCATTGCCGTGAATCTGCATGGTCTCAGCAAAAACTATAGGCTGCATTAAAGAAAAATATCGCTTTTCGATTAGGAGTGTTTTTAACCACTTAGAACTTGCCACATGCATGAATTCATCAAGAGTACACATATGAATA
The DNA here is from genome assembly GCA_965603115.1 of uncultured Alphaproteobacteria bacterium. Taxonomy (GTDB): domain Bacteria; phylum Pseudomonadota; class Alphaproteobacteria; order Sphingomonadales; family Kordiimonadaceae; genus CBFDBT01. The sequence continues at coordinate 14,063 of CBFDBT010000015.1, read as the reverse complement.
AACTCTGCTAATTCGGGCTGAGCATCCATTGAAAGAAGAATTTTAGTCTCTTTTCTAATGGTTAGAGAAACACCCTCGAGCTGCAAGACAATCGCTTCGACAGTTTCCGCTTTATAACAGAGAACACCTTCAGCCTTAAAAGGAACTTCGATGCATCCCGCTTTATTTAATAATTGTGAGAGCCGCTCAGCATTATCAGAATTTGCGGGCCAAAAGAAAATATAGCCATCACGAAATTTTGAATCATATCCGTACAAATCGCCCACAAGTCACCCCAATGTTAATTGCGCAATAATAGTTAATGTATAATATACTTTAAGTAGTATGAATATATTGTTAAAATTCATTAACATCAAATGATTAGGCTATTCCAGAAAAATATTAAAGCCTTTTCTGATTTCTGGCGGGTTTAAAGACCTTTGTAAGGCCATGAATAATCTTGCCTTTCTAGCATCAAGCCTGCCTGCTGAAATTAAACCTGCATTCATTAAATCAATTTCAGCGCCCTTATAGCCATAAATAGCATTTAAAATCTGGCCTCTTCCTACACGGCTGGCGAGAATTACTGGCATTTTCGCGGCGACAGGCCTCAGGGCATCAGCCCAAAGCTCACTGACATGCCCCCCTCCAAAGCTTGCAATGACCATCGCATCGAATTTTTGGTCTAATGCTGCCTCTAATTGCCAAGGCTCATCATCAAAAGCAGGCGACAGTAGAGCTACACGATAAGGTGATTTTAGCCTTTCCTTATCAAGGCGCGGCAAAACTGAAAGAGCCTGAGTAAGTTTAACGTGGCCATCAACAATAGTGCCAGCAGGGCCCTTCTCACTTAAAAAAGCGCTCAGGGCAGTTGTATGGCATTTCTGCACATAAGACGGGTCATGCAGCTCATTGTGCATCACAACATAAACACCTTCATTGACCTGACAAGCCACCTGCACCGCTGCCAACAGGTTTGATGGGCCATCTGCGCCCTCAGACGCTGGATGCCGCATAGCCGCTGTAAATATAATGGGAATAGACCCCGACCAAACCAGCGAGATAATAAAGGAAATTTCCTCTAAGGTATCGGTGCCCTGCGTTACAATAATAGCATCCGCCCCATCATTTTCTGCTTCTTCAGCATAGTCAACAATACGTAGAGCATGTTCAAAAGTAAGGTTAGCACTACCGGCTTTTGCAAGTGTATGTGTGGTAAAACGTGCATAGCCTTGAAGTTTTGGCACAGCCGCGAGCAGATCATCTGAGGTGAGAGTTGGGTGCACACCGGCTCCAGTACTCGATGGAACCATGGCAATAGTACCACCAAGGGCACAGATGTGAATATGTTTTTTATCATCCATGCCCTTGATTATATTCAATTTTTATTAAAGTCCAAGCACTTCCTTGGTTGGTGTATAACTAAGACCCTGATCACGGGCAACCGCTTCATAAGTTATCTTACCACCAGCAACGTTCAAGCCTGCTGCAAGATGATGATCATCGATGAGAGCCTGCTTCCAGCCTTTGTTTGCAAGAGCAACAGCATAACCAAGCGTCGCGTTGTTAAGTGCCATTGTTGACGTACGTGCGACACCACCCGGCATATTTGCTACACAGTAATGCACAACATCATCAACGATATATGTTGGGTCAGCATGCGTTGTCGCTTTTGATGTTTCAAAACATCCACCTTGGTCGATAGCCACATCCACAAGAACAGACCCGCGCATCATACGTGAGATCATATCGCGTGTTACAAGCTTGGGTGCAGCAGCACCTGGAATAAGCACAGCACCAACCACAAGGTCAGACGCTAGAACATGCTCTTCAACCGCATCACTTGTAGAATAAATAGTTTTAACGCGCCCTTGGAAAATATCATCCAGCTGCTTTAATCTATGATGTGAGCGATCAAGAATAGTAAGATCAGCGCCAGCACCAACAGCCATATAAGCTGCATGCGTACCAACAACACCACCACCGATGATGGTTACTTTAGCAGGCGCAACACCCGGCACACCACCCAGCAACACACCACGTCCACCGTGACGCATTTCCAGTGCGTTCGCGCCCGCTTGAATGGACATACGACCAGCAACTTCAGACATGGGAGCGAGCAAAGGAAGTCCGCCAAAGTTATCCGTAACCGTTTCATAAGCAACCGCAATACAGCCACTTTTAATAAGGGCTTCAGTTTGCGCTGGATCCGGTGCCAAGTGTAGGTATGTGTATAAAAGCTGACCTTCACGTAGCATGGCGCACTCTTGAGGCTGAGGCTCCTTAACCTTTACAATCATATCCGCCTTAGCAAAAATTTCTTCCGGCGTGTCAATGATTGTCGCTCCAGCCGCAATATATTGCTCGTCACCAAAGCCAATTTCATAACCCGCATTTTTCTGAACAATAGCACTATGACCATTTGCAATGAGCTCACGAACACTCGCTGGTGTTAGACCAACACGATACTCATGATTTTTAATTTCCTTTGGTACGCCAATTAACACGATATTTCTCCATTGAATGTATAACCATCTCTATTGAGCGCGCATGCTCAGGACAGTATGTTTTTTTGTAGTGGTTTTTGTATTCTAAAGGCAGAATACTACACATTAACAGAAATGTTCTTGCTAATTTGCGAAAATATTCATATAAATAAGCAGAATATTACTATATTTTTAATTATATTAGTGGAATCTGTTGAATGATTAACTTAGATCGCATGGATCGCCGCATTCTGGAAGAATTACAGTCAAACGGGCGACTCTCTAATGTTGAGCTAGCTGGCAAGATTGGCCTATCTGAATCCGCCTGCCTGCGAAGGGTTAAAAATCTAGAATCCAACAATATTATTGACAAATATTCAGCTATTGTGGATCAGGAAAAGGTTGGGCTTCCCAGCAATGTATTTGTTCGCGTGAGCTTGGAACGTCAGCAAGAAGAACAGCTTAAAGGCTTTGAAAAAGCCGTGGCGGACGTACCCGAAGTTATGGACTGTTATTTTATGTCAGGGGACGTTGATTTTTTGATGCGGGTTTGCGTGCATGACGCTACCGATTATGAGCGGGTTCATAATCATCTGACACGCCTACCCGGTGTTGCCCGTGTCCACTCGTCTTTTGCACTTCGAACCGTCTTTAAGCGTAGCAACCTGCCATTATAAGGCTGGTCATTGCCATCATTTTTGCAAACATGGTTAATTTAGTTTATATATCTAACTCTGATTTGTGAAACAAGGCAAGCTCTTGCCTTATAATCGGGAGAAATTATATGCTTAGTAAAAGGATGATTGTTAGCACTTTAGCAGTTTTTGCCACCATGATGATTTTTGGAGTCATCGTATTTGGTATATTACTACAGGATTTTTACACAGCCAATCAAGGAGGTCTGAGTCTTCGTCCTCAAGGCGAAGAACTAATGGGATGGTTAGCTGCCGCAGAACTCATTATGGCCTATGCTTTTGTCTGGATATGGTCACACGATGCTAAAAATGCAGACGTCAATGAAGGCCTGCGCTTCGGATTTTTCATGGGGCTTTTCTGGGCAACAGCTGAAATATTAAACTATGCTTTCATGCCAATGCAGATGAATGTCATGATTATCGGCTTCACCCTCGACATCGTCATGTTTATGTGCGCGGGCGCTGTCCTTTCAGTAGTCTGGTCTAGAATAAAAGAATAGCAAGATTGCCTATGACGCGCTGTCGTCAAACTGAAAGTGAAACGCCGAGAGAACAACCAAACCACGCAAGTAGTTTATGTCCTCAGGCGTCCACTTTTTAGGCGTGCGGCTTTCACAGCATATGACACCTACTGGTATGCCTTTCGCTCTGAATATAAAATCAAGCAGAGAGGCAACCCCATATTTATCAAAATAGTCTTCTGTTAGCTGCTTGGTGTCTGGATGCAGCCTAACGTTAGGTGCATCAACAAAGCTTCCTTCACATAATGCTCTAAAATAAGCAGGATAGGCGCTCCTTTCCAAAACTTCCCCTTTTGAATCAGAATTTTGTCCAAGAGTGTCAATAACATGCTGACATTTAATGCGTTCAATTTTTGAGTCAAAAAACCAGATACTAGCCATATCCACGCCCAATGCCTCAATCGCATCTTCGCAAATGCTTTCCATAACAAGAGGCGTAAGTTTTATACTCTCTTCATTCTCAGAAATGATTTTAGCAGTTCGCTTCATGTTCAGATATTCCTATTACCCCGAAAATTTATTATTTCTGGGAAAGCCCATCGGCGGCAAGCGACCAGCGTTACCGCGTTTGCCCGACCATGGCGTTAATTCGGTTTCTGTGCGCGTTCGGTTACCCTCTCCGCCCATTGGCCAACTGAGGCCATGCTCAGCAGTGTATAATGTTACATCTGCCAAACCACACTGTTTGTATCGCTGAAGCGTTACACCCTGTCCCCGGTTCATCACAGGTAATTCTTCGAGTTTAAAGACCAGCATTTTACGGTTTTCACCGATCACCGCGACCATGTCATTGTCTGATGCAACAGGTAGACAGTGGGTGGCAATCGCTTCCCCAGGTAAGTTCAACACCTGCTTACCGGCTTTTTTGGTCGCCACAGCATTATCAGCTTCGAGCAGAAAGCCCTTACCGATAGAAGAGGCGAGCATAAGCTTGCTGCCAGGCATATAGGTAAGCAGCGCAACCACTTCATCATTGTTATCCATATCAAAGAGCAAGCGCACAGGCTCGCCGTGCCCGCGACCGCCCGGCAGCTTGTCACCGCCAAGGGTGTACATACGCCCCGAAGAGCTAAAGAGGAATATCTTGTCAGTAGTATAAGCATGGAAACGGAACATATCGCCGTCCCCATCTTTGAACTTTAAGGTTTCTTCTGGCTTAACGTGACCCTTAATGCCGCGGATCCAGCCACGCTTGGAGCAAACGACCGTGATAGGCTCTTTTTCAATCATCGCTTCCAGTGACATCGACGTATCAACCACAGGCGCTATAGCAAACTGACTGCGGCGCTTGCCAAGCTCTGTGCCTTGACCAAAACGCTTTTTGATCAGCGAGACATCCTCGCCAATAGCGGCCCACTGAAGCATATCGTTACCCAAGAGCGCCAAAATCTGACTGCGCTCTTCATCCAGACTGTCATGCTCTGTGCGAATTTCAATCTCTTCCAGTTTACGCAATGAACGCAAACGCATATTTAAAATAGCTTCGGCTTGCGTATCGCTGAGCTTAAATGTGGACATCAAGCTCTCTTTGGCGTCATCTTCTTCGCGAATAATGCGGATCACTTCATCAAGATTGAGATAAGCGATCAAATAACCAGACAGTATTTCCATCCGGTGATTGACTTTTTCAAGCCGGAAGCGGCTGCGGCGCTCCAACACATCTTTTTGGTGGTCAAGATATTGCTCAAGTATACCTTTAATCGACAGAACATTGGGCCGACCATGAATATCAATCATATTCATATTCATCGAAAAACGCACTTCAAGATCGGTGAGTTTAAAGAGTGTCTCCATCAACACCTTCACATCAACCGTGCGGTTTTTAGGCTCCAAGACAACGCGGATATCTTCAGACGATTCATCACGTACGTCAGTGAGAATGGGGAGTTTTTTCTCCTGAATCAAATCGGCAATTTTCTCGATAAGCCTTGATTTTTGCACCTGATAAGGAATTTCAGTGACCACAACCACATATTGACCATGACCGATGTCTTCCACTTCATATTTGGCCCGCAAGCGAATGGAACCTTTACCCGTTTCGTAGGACTGGGCTAACGACTCTGGGCTTTCAACGATTACACCGCCTGTTGGAAAATCTGGCCCCGGCACTTTGCCAAGCAGTGTAGACAAACGCACTTCACTGCCCTTCATACGACCATTAATCAGCAGTTGCAGTGCGTCAGCCAGCTCGCCCGCGTTATGGGGCGGAATGGAGGTTGCCATACCCACGGCAATACCCGTTGCACCGTTGGCCAAAATATTTGGAAAGCCACCCGGAAAGACAAGAGGTTCACTTTCTTCACCGTCATAGGTCTCGCGAAAATCAACCGATTCTTCTTCCAAACCCGCCATAAGGGACATAGCCACTTCGGTGAGCTTGGCTTCGGTATACCGCATTGCGGCAGCATTATCGCCGTCGATATTACCAAAGTTACCCTGCCCATCGATCAGCGGATAGCGTACAGAAAAGTCTTGAGCCAAGCGCGTTAGCGCGTCATAAACCGACTGGTCACCATGGGGGTGGTATTTACCGATCACATCGCCGACCACACGCGCACATTTCTTGTAACCAAGCTTAGGCTCAAGCTTCAATAAACGCATCGCATAAAGAAGACGGCGATGAACGGGCTTCAAGCCATCTCGCACGTCAGGCAATGACCGCGACATAATGGTGGAAAGGGCGTAAGCAAGATACCGCTCGCTTAAAGCGTCGCCAAGCGGTGTCTCGATAATCTTATCAGATATTTTGTCATGCATACTCATAAGAGCGAATATAGCAGTATGAAATTATAACGCCACACTATGTTGTGTCTTATGCACATTTTTTTTGTAAAAATTCCGTTCGTGCTGAGCAAGGACTGAGATTTGCGAAGGCCGCGTCGAAGTATGAGCGGGCATTAGCACTATAAACCCTTCGATGTCAGCTTCGACTTCGCTCAGCTTCTACTCAGGGCGAACGGATAAATCTTTAGCAACCACCAACCCCACTGCCGTCACACCCCCCCAAACCGTCATCCTGAACTTGTTTGACGTAAACGTCTGCTTCGCGAGCAGGATCTCCTTGCTTACACCTGAAAGGAGATTCCGTTCCCTCGGGGGTAATCACCCCTCGCCCGGAATGACGGCGGAGAAGAGTGCGTTAAAATATCATCCCAAATAACTAATAAACCGCCCCCTCGCAGGCGGAATACCCTGCCCCTGCACGTGCCAAATATTGCGGTGGAGGAAATAACCCGTCAGTGCCAGTCCTGCCGTGATGTCTTGCGTCGAGCAAGCAGCCTCGCTATCGAGTAAAAAAGCGGGCAGGATCAGCATTTTATCGTGGTAAGCGCGACCAGCCTCAGTGCACACCGCACGGGCAGATTTAGGCGAAACATAGGTAAGATTTGTCCGCACCCCTGTGGCCGCACATTCGCTAAGGTCTAGGCCAAAGCCAAGCTCGCTCAACAATCCAAGTTCCAGTTTAACCAGCGCCATGGCCGCATCTTCAGCGGCGCAGCCTTCATCTTCCAAGAGCGTCATTAAGGCTTTAAAGGCATTGTAAATTTCAGGGTGTGGTTCGCGCTCACTCAGGCAGGAGCCAAGGGTGGCACAGGCAGCGGTCATAGCAGCCAACCGAAAGGGGTCTTGCATAACAATGCCGAGAGGAGAATGGGTAAGTTCTGTGGTGAAACGGCCTAAATTTTCTTCAATGCGGGAGCGCCAAGCCAAATGCACTCTATTGCCGACCTGCAGCTCCCCGCGTTTGCGACGGCCTGCCCCACCTTTTACATAGCCACACCATCTGCCGTTGGATGGCGTTAAAGCATCGAGCACCACATCACTTTCGCCGTGACGGGTTACGCGTAAAATTATGCCGTCATCGCTCCATTCCATTGTGTGACCCTATTTGACCCAGTCGAGCCCCATGCCTTCATAGACGCTCTTGTCATCCTGCCATTTTTCAGTAACACGCACATGGAGGAACAAATGCACCTTACAGCCAAAGTTTTCTTCCATATCTTCGCGCGCCAAAGTGCCAAGTGTTTTCAACATCTGGCCTTTCTTACCTATCACAATACCCTTGTGCGCTTCACGAACGATGTGAATGGTCTGCTCAATGCGGATAGAGCCATCACGGCGTTCTTCCCACTTTTCAGTTTCAACCGTCGCACCGTAAGGCAGTTCTTCATGCAGGCGTTCAAAGATTTTCTCGCGGGTAATTTCAGCCGCCAAAATACGCATAGTCACATCAGATATCTGGTCTTCCGGATACATCCACGGCCCCTTGGGGGCTCTCTCAGCAAGTGCGGCCTTCATAGTGTCAACACCGTCACCTTCGAGAGCTGAAATCATGAAAATATCACTAAACAAGCCTGTTTCATCATATTCTTTTGCCAGTTCGAGCAATTGCTCGCGCTGCACTGTATCGATTTTATTAATCGCCAGCATTACTTTGCGACCGCTTTCTTTCAGCCCCTTCAAGATCAGATCGGCGGCTTCTACCTTTTTACGGGCATCAACCAGCAACACTACTTCTTCAGTGTTTTCCGCACTGCCCCATGCAGCCTTAACCATTGCACGGTCAAGGCGTCGCTTTGGTTTAAATATGCCTGGGGTATCGAGGAAAACCAGCTGGGTCTGCTCATGCATCGCTATACCGGTTATGCGCGTGCGGGTGGTTTGCACCTTGTGGGTAACAATCGCAACTTTTGCACCAACCATAGCATTTAAAAGCGTTGATTTACCAGCATTTGGGGCGCCGATGAGAGCAATAAAGCCACAACGGGTATCATAAATTTTATCCATTACAGGATCTGACATAGTCTTATTTCTCCAGCTCGATGAGGAGCAATTGCGCTGCCTCTTGCTGAGCTTGTTGTTTAGATGTCCCCATAGCTTGAGCCGAACCATAGTTTTCGATAGAAACCTCAATAGTAAACATGGGCTGATGCGCCGGACCAGTACGCGATATTTCCATATATCGTGGCAATGAGAGCGATCGCTTTTGAGTCCATTCTTGCAGCAATGTTTTTGAGTCTTTACTATGACTTGGTCCATTCTTCATTAGCTCTGACCAATGGGTATGGATAAATTTTTCTGCTACTATAAGACTACCGTCACTATACATTGCACCGATCATGGCTTCACAAATATCGGCAAGTACGGCCGGTTTTTTATGGGTATTTTCACTCTGTGCAGCAGGGGTCATACGGATATGTTTATCCAACGTCAAGGATAATGCCATTTCGGACAGTGTCTCGCCGCGCACAAGAGATGAAAACCGGCGATTGAGACGGCCTTCATCTTCATCGCTATAATCTTTAAAAAGCCATGTAGCAATGACGAGACCAAGCACGCGGTCACCCAAAAACTCAAGCCGTTGATAACTCGGCTCCCCTGAAAGAGACGGGTGTGTTAACGCCTGTATCAGCCACGACTTTTCCTTAAAGCTATAACCAATGACTTTCTCAATTTCATTTATATCTTCTGTCGATATCATCTAGGTCAAAACCTTCTTTTAGTCCTTAAGTGGGCGTAGCATTCTATCGCTTCGCATTCCATCTTGCCAGCGCCATATTTTGCGTAGATCTACCGAACCATCATACGAAAGGAAAACCAATTCAGCCTTGCCAATAATCCGGTCCATTTCTACAAGGTGCGGCGCACCATGCTTTGAGTTCACTCTGCTATCAAGTGAAAAGTCGCGATTGTCGCCCATAACATAATAGTATCTCGGTGGCACCATCACCAATTTGCTAGTGTCATACTCCGCTGAAGGCGTTAGGTCTAGTGTCATGTAACTTATATCACCCGCCAGCGTCTCTTTATATCGCGCATAACGACAAACTATGTAGGATTGCCCTATTAACTTTCGCGTTTCACTTGGGTTTAAACACGGACTATTGATTGTCTCTGGTAATATGAAATCTGTGACGCGCTCTTTTTTAACGGCTTTTCCATCAATATGCAGTGCACCCGCGACCATCTGGATACGGTCTTTTGGCATCCCTATAATCCGCTTGACGTAATGTTTATTATCCTCTCCACGAAAAACAATAACATCCCCGCGTTTAATCGCACTTTCTTTCATTGAAGTTGAAAACCAATTTGGCGCAAAGGGCAAAGAATATTTATTATAGCCATACGCATATTTGCTTGCGAAAATATAATCCCCTGCAAAAATAGTCGGCAACATTGACTGTGACGGGATGGCAAAAGGCTGCCACAAAAAGCTACGGGCAAGAATACTTGCAACTATTAAAATAAGGCTCGCTTTGATCCAGAAATGACCAAAAAAATACCGTGTAGCATGAGAACCAATCCTTGATCTAAGTATCCTCGTTTTTAAAATACCCTTTACGCGCCCCAAATCTCTCGTGTTAACCATTGTACTCTCACATTTTTACGCTTTCGTCACTGACGGTAAGCTGAAATTAAAACAGTCGCCTGAGCCCATGGATCATCGTCACATAAGCTGAGATGGATATCCGCATCTGTCCCAGCTGGTAGTATAGTATTTAACCTCTTTAATGCGCCGCCTGTCAGCACTATAAAAGGCAAGCCTTTCTCGTCATTATGCACTTCTATATCTTGCCATGAAACACCCTCCGCAATGCCTGTTCCAAGCGCCTTAGCACAGGCTTCTTTCGCTGCCCAACGCTTGGCATAAGACCCGAAAGAGACCGCTTTTTTAGAGTCACAGTACGCTATTTCGTGCGGTGTGAATATCCGGTTTTTAAATGTATCGCTTTAGATAGAGATTTTTTAATGCGGTCAATAGAAATCATATCGGTTCCAATACCAAGGATTTTTACTGCACATACTTCGCCGGACATCATTCAATATACCCAACGGATCGCGCTTCATCCATCAAATGCCGCATACGTTTAATGGCTTCTTCCAGCCCGACAAAAATAGCCTCTCCCACCAAAAAATGCCCGATATTTAGCTCTCTAATCTCTGGCAATTCAGCAACACTTTGCACCACCTCATAGCTTAGACCATGCCCTGCGTGCATCTCTATACCCAAACTATGCCCATAGCTGACCGCGTCAGCAATTCTAGCAAGTTCCCTTTGCTGTTTATCCTCAAGAGCATCACAGTAAGTCCCGGTATGAATTTCTGCCACAGGAGCTCCAATAGACGCTGTTGCATCCAGTTGTTTCCTATCTGGGTCAATGAACATACTGACACGAATACCCGCTTCATTCAGTTGACGCACAAAGGGATCCAGATAATCTAGCTGTCCTGCAACATCAAGCCCACCCTCAGTCGTCACTTCTTCACGTTTTTCCGGAACCAAACAGCATGCATGGGGTTTATGCTTTAAAGCGATATCCAGCATTTCAGGAGTTGCGGCCATTTCCAAATTTAATGGCACTGTCAGTCTGTCAGCAAGGGCATCAATATCAGAATCTGAAATATGGCGCCTATCTTCCCTCAAATGGGCAGTGATACTATCAGCACCGGCCTGTACTGCAAGAAATGCAGCACGAATTGGGTCAGGGTGCCGCCCACCGCGTGCATTCCTTATGGTTGCTACATGGTCGATATTCACGCCTAGACGAAGTTTATTCATCGCCAGAAACCTCTTTATGTATTTCGTTATTAAATGTCGCTACTTTTACCATTCGCTTGTCACTACGTCGTCTATGATATCGTTCTAAAAAGTTCTTGAGAGAGAAATAAATTATAGGCCAACAAATGAGTGTCGTCGGAACACTACCAACTAGTAGTGGCATCAGCAATGTTTCATATGAGCTGGCATATATTTCTGCATTTTGAATATGGCTACCCCCATCTGGAGCAACCCCCATAACATAGCCCCATATTTGATAGAAAAAATCTGAAATTACCTCAAGTATAATAACTGGTAGCTGGGACAAATCCTCTGGTACTTTTGTTCCAAGAATATAGGCTCCAATTTCGTAATTCAAAGCAAAAATAAGTGGAAAAGTCCAAGGGTTACCAACGAATGTACCGATAATAACGCCGATATAGTTACCACGAATAATGAAAGCTACAAGACTACCCAATATTATGTGCAGTCCGAGAAATGGAGTAAACGACATGGCAGCCCCCGCTGCTACTCCCGCTGCAATACCGTGCGGAGTATCAGGCAAACGCGCCATTCTATGGCCCCAATAAACCGCCGCACGTTTTAAACCTCGCCTAGGCCACAGCCAAGACAATATAACGTGTCCTATTGGAAGTTTATTTTTACGTTTGAATAACAGCGTTCGACCCCTTTTAACTTTCTAACGCACAACGTCTTATGATTTAAGTCCTCGGCTACCCGGCTTAATAGCTGGAATTTCTTTTAAAGTATCTGGCAAATTATCTGCTTGATAGGTCGGGACATTCATCGCAAGCAGTGAATACACAGGCGCACCAACCTCGGCTGTTCCATTAGACCTATCTATCAAACATCCCGCCGCTACGACGTCACCCCCCCACTCGCGAATAACCTTTATACATTCTCGCGATGACAATCCTGTGGTGATGATATCTTCCATCATTAAAATTTTAGCACCCTGAGGTATATCAAAACCACGCCTAAGTGCAAATTCACCTTCAACCCTTTCGGTAAAAACACCTGGCACGCCCAACTGACGCGCCATCTCATAGCCTACGATAACACCTCCCATAGCAGGAGAGACCACCAATTCAATCTTATGCCCTGCGGCTAAGACCTTGTCAGCCACAGCACGGCAAAGCCTAGCAGCACGCTCAGGGTCCATCAAAACGCGAGCACATTGTAAATACATCGGGCTATGCAAACCGCTTGAGAGCTTGAAATGCCCCTCTAGCAGCGCACCAGCATCCCTATATTCCTGAAGAACTTCTTCTTTTTTCATTCTTATTATCCATTATATCCAAATTAACATTTTAATCCGCATCAACTCTCTAGTGAAACTACCATAATATCAGCCCACAACCCGATCAACTGAAGCAATAACCCTGTTTACTCTCAGCGCCCGTGCAATATCGCTTAAGTGTTTAACATCCTTGACCTCAACTTCAACAATCATGACATAAAATTCAGGATCACGTTCGGTTATCGTCACGTTAGATATATTCGCTCCACGTTTGGCAACCGATGCCACAATAGAAGCGAGCGCCCCGATCTCATTAATTACATCTAATCGCAAACGTCCTGTATAATATGCAAGATCTTCCTCGCTTGGGTCCCATGAAATATCCATCCAGATATCTGGTGTTTCATGGTATGCATCAAGCTGACCACAATCAATAGTGTGAACCTCAACCCCTTTACCCGCTGTGCGGATGCCTACAATTCGGTCACCTCTAACTGGGTAACAGCAATCAGATAGGTGAACTGTCACACCACGCCGCAGACCAGCAATTGGCAATGACAATTCTCCGGGTATGCCTGCTTTTTCCCATTCGGAGTGAACCATAGGCAAACCTTGGTCTGCGGCTTTGCCTTCATAGCCAGGAAAAGCAGAAAGCAACACTTCATGCTCATCTAAAGCTCCTTGCCCAACCAAAGTGTAAAGCATATCAGCTGTCTCTATATTCATAACTTTAGCGGCCTCAATAACCACCTGAGAGGTAAAATCAAGGCCATTTCTGCGGCAGGCCTTCTCTATAAGAGTTTTACCCAATTCATTATATTCTTCAGTCTCACGATTACGTGCATACCGACGAATAGCAGATCTGGCTTTGCCTGTGACGACAAAGTTTTCCCACCTCGGAGACGGTTTTTGCGACTGTGATGTCAATATCTCAACCTGATCCCCGTTCATTAACTGGTGTCTGAGGGGCACCATGCGACCATTCACTTTAGAACCAACGCAGCGTTCACCAATCTCAGTATGCACCTGATAAGCAAAATCAACAGGCGTACTTCCTTGTGGCAAGGAAATCAGCTCTCCTTTTGGGGTAAAACAGAATACTTGATCTTGAAACATATTCAGCTTGGTATGCTTGAGAAATTCTTCAGGTGATTCTGCTTCGTCCAGAATTTCTAGCAATTCCTGCATCCAGCGATATTGCTCACTCATTATCTTTTTGTCGTTTTGCTTATATTCCCAATGCGCAGCCACGCCGTATTCTGCCTCGCGGTTCATGCGTTCGGTTCGAAACTGAATTTCCAGCCGTCCATTATGGGGGCCAAGAACCGTGGTATGAATTGAGCGATAAAAATTTCTTTTAGGTATGGATATATAATCTTTAAAACGACCGGGTACACAGGGCCATTTCTGGTGGATAATGCCCAAAAGGCGATAACATGTCTCTATATCAGGGACTATAATACGAAAAGCCATAACATCTGATAATTGTTCAAAGGTTATGTCGTTGCGTTCCATTTTTCGCCAGATAGAATACGGTCTTTTTATCCGGCCAGAAACTCTACCTTTGATATCATGCTCTTT
>CBFDBT010000014.1:0-25998 GCA_965603115.1 uncultured Alphaproteobacteria bacterium | reverse complement strand
TTCAGGTCTCGAACACTGGTGTCTTCTTCAACAAAAAATTCTTTAAGACGGCGGGCATAATGGCGTTGGATCCAGTCCCTTATGAAATTAGTTGGTGCTGCAAGTTCAACGGTTCCGGCTTCAAGTGTAGAAAAACTAAGGGGTTTTAGCCATGTTTGGAAGGCTTTGCCTCCAAACTCATGCTCAAAACGATGCCTTACACGTTCCCACCTATCTTGTTCACTTGATAAAGTCTCTAACCCTTTTTGACCCTCTGACATTATTTCCCTGTAGCCCCCGTAGATATAATTTTCTATTTTTCTACCTGATAAATCCTTCAAGCATCTAATCTCAAAAATGTCTTGCCCAGACAATAAATTTAACAGTCCCTTGTTCACAGTCTAAAAATTTTACTGCAAAAAAATTCATGCGGGTCCAACGCATACTTTATTGAGACCCAAGGTAGTCATATATGTTTTAAAGCCGATAACTTCAGACCCAAGATGCCCTGAAACCCCATCTTCTATGAACAGCAAGGTGTGTAAGAAAATACCTCACTTTAATCTCAGTCGTTATCAATGGCGTGAATTGAAACTACGCGCTTGATACGTTTCGAGCAAGCGATTCCATCAAAGATTAAAAAGAAAAAAATTTGATTTGTGCTTAACGCAAGGCCAAACACAAGATGTAGTTTTTAGATAAATATGTAACCTTTTAGCGTCCACCTTTTGTTCTGTTTAGTGCGTGCGACAACAAAAAAACCACACTTAAAAAGTGTGGTTTTTAATAATCTCAATAAGACTCGGTGAACGAATCGAACATTTTATCGCAGGAGTTTTATCCTAGAGCTTTAACGCTCTTTGCAAGACGAGAAATTTTACGTGATGCTGTGTTTTTATGCAAAACACCTTTTGTCACTCCGCGCATAATTTCTGGCTGAGCAGCTTTAAGCGCTTCAGCAGCTACGGCTTTATCGCCAGCCGCTATTGCTTCATCAACCTTGCGGATGGAAGTGCGAATACGACTGACGCGGGCTTTGTTAATTTCAGCACGGCGCTCATTGCGACGAATGCGTTTTTTAGATTGAAGAGTATTGGCCATTTTATATACCTATTTTAGTCACCCGTTCACAAGTCGGCTTCCTGTTTCATCGGGCGTGACCCGGAGCATGTGTCTCCGTTATGGGTCTTCCCAGGGGGTCAGTATTTCTACTCACCGATTCAATTAGAAGCGCTCTATACGCTCCACACCCGCTGGCGTCAACAGGTAAAGCGGTCTAAAGCGCTAAAAAGCGGTCTCTTAAGCTCTATTTATGCTTAAATTGTGGCTGGCGCTTGTCGATGAAAGCGGCCATACCTTCTTTTTGGTCTTCTGTAGCAAAGAGTGAATGGAAAGCGCGGCGTTCAAAAACAAGGCCTTCTGAAAGACTGGTCTCTAGTGCGCGATTAACTGCTTCTTTAGCCAGAATTAAACTAGGAAGAGATTTAGCCGCAATGGCTTCAGCTATCTCAACCACTGAATCCAATAGATCATCGGTCGCGACTATCCGGCTGACGAGCCCTGAGCGCTCAGCTTCTTCTGCATCCATCATGCGGCCGGTAAGAATCATATCCATAGCTTTAGTTTTACCGATCAGGCGCGTGAGGCGCTGCGTACCGCCAATGCCTGGAATAACACCAAGGTTAATTTCTGGCTGGCCAAATTTTGCATTTTCGGAAGCAATTATAATATCACAGCACATGGCCAGTTCACATCCTCCACCGAGCGCATATCCCGACACAGCTGCGATAACCGGCTTACGAATGGCTGCAAAAACAGCATTAATATCGCCAAACATATTCTCTAGCAAAGCATCGCCAAAAGTTTTGTCAGACATTTCTTTGATGTCAGCACCAGCGGCAAAGGCCTTTTCACTACCGGATATAATGATAGATCCAATCTCTTTGTCGCCGTCGAGACAAACAAGAGCCTCGCCTACTTCTTTCAACAATTGCGCGTTTAACGCATTCAAAGCCTCAGGGCGGTTTAAAGTGATAAGACCAACCGCGCCCTTTTTATCGACCAATATTGTTTCAAAGCTCATAGAATATCCTTAATTCTGCTAATTTGTGACAAATGCCTACTGCTATTAAATAGCGAATTCTAGTTTTTTATACAAATTTTGCTCTTTTCATTGCGCTTTTAATTAATCACTTTCCTGGTTCAAGGTGAACGAGCAGACTTTTAATGCCACCCGAATCAAATAGTCTAAGTGATAAAACCTGCTTATCTCGAATGAACGTCCACCGGCTAGCGCTATGGCCTGCCTCAATTTTCCTCCAACCAAGCTGCTTTAAACTCTCCGCATAAAAAGACTGAATGTCCTCGGCACTGATTTTGCCAACCAGAACCGTCTCGGCAATAGTCCCGGCTTCTGTGTCAAAAATCACACGCTCATCATCAAGTTCTGTGAGCCCTTTCATCAAAGGAACATCACCAAAATCTGTAATAAAGTCTGAGTCGCCCCCAAAGGGCTGACCATAAACTGGCGCGCCAGTTAAATGCAGAAACAACATTGCAGCGACAATCCCTTTATATATCATTCAAATCTCCTGCATTTTATGTCTATATTTGGCAGCTCTTACAATAAAATGTCGAACGTCCACTTTGAGCGATTCGCAAGATAGTACCACTGCAGCCCTGATTTAGACAAGACTTACCCTCGCGGCCATAAGCCTGAAAGCTATGTTGAAAATACCCTAACTCACCGTCAACTTGGGCATAGTCTTTAAGGGTTGACCCCCCTGATGCAATAGCTTCCCGAATAATATCATTAATAATGGGTACCAATGCTTCAACTTCATCATCGCTCAATGTGTTTGCTTGGCGCTCAGGGTTAATGCGGGCTCGAAACAAAGCCTCGCAAACATAAATATTGCCAAGACCTGCTATAACCTTTTGATCGAGAAGCACATTCTTTATCGGACTTTTTCTATTTGCCAGTTTCTCTTTTAAATAATCCGCATGAAAACTATTGGAAAGCGGCTCCGGCCCCATGTTAGCTATCAGCGCATGACTCTCCAAAGTATCAGGGTCGGCAAAGGTAACAAGCCCAAAACGGCGAGGGTCGGTGTAGACCATGCGCATGCCAGTATCGGTATCAAAAATGAGATGGTCGTGTTTGCCAAGCTCGGTGTCGGTATCCTTATTAAGTTTTAAAAGCGTGACCTTACCACTCATGCCAAGGTGCAGTATCACAACAGGGCCGTCTTCTATATATATGAGAATATATTTAGAGCGCCTGCCGACACTTAAGACTTTTTTCCCCGTTAGAGCAGATGAAAAATCCTCCGGTATAGGAATGCGTAAATTTTTGCGCCGCGCGGTTACTTTTGTGAATTTTGCACCCTCAAGCACAGGGGCAATTCCGCGTCTTACGGTTTCCACTTCAGGCATTTATAGTCCTTTCAGATAAGCTTTTCCCATTTGACAAGGAGTATTTTACGCTGTGACAAATCATATTTTGCAATTTGATGTGGTTCATCACACAAAAAATATGATGCCGGCATAGTGCAAAAGAACCTTGCCTAAGGTAGGGGTGCCCTGCATTTCTGGTGCGTCAAACCTTTTAATAGATGGCCCTACATCACTCTGCAAGGCCTTCCTGCCAGAAAAATAGGGCACCCTATCAAATGGAGGAAAATTTAACTGAAAAGACTATAATTCTCATTTTATTATTGCGGCACATGAGCACAGGTCTAGTCAAAGCTATAAATCGGGGCTATTGTCCCCACAAATCGACAGGAAAAAAGTGTTATGTCAACAGCTAAGCAAACTAAAGAAACACATTTTGGTTTCACTACCGTTAACGAATCTGAAAAAGCAGGCAAAGTCCGTGAGGTTTTTGATAAGGTCGCTGATGGTTATGATCTGATGAATGATGTCATGAGCATGGGTGTCCATAGGCTATGGAAAAATTCGCTCATTGATAGCTTGAAACCCCGTGGCGATATGCATCTTTTAGATGTTGCTGGCGGCACAGGCGACATAGCCTTTCGTTTTCTCGACGAATGCAAAGGCGGTAAGGTAACCGTTTGCGACATCAATGCTGAAATGCTGAGAGTTGGTAAAGACCGCGCGACAAAACGTGGCTACAGCGACCGCTCTGAATTTATATGCGGTGATGCACAAACACTGCCCGTGCCTGACAAATCTGTCGACGCCTATACTATTGCTTTTGGCATAAGAAATGTTACCCGCATTCAAGATGCTCTCGATGATGCGTACCGCGTTCTCAAACCCGGCGGACGCCTGCTTGTATTGGAGTTTAGTCCTGAAGTAGCGCCTGGTATGCAAAAGTTTTATGATGCTTATAGCTTTAATTTCATCCCAAAAATGGGAGAGCTGGTCGCCAATGACCGCGAGAGCTATCAATATCTGGTTGAAAGCATCCGCAAATTCCCCCGTCCAAGTGACTTTGCTGCCATGATAGAAAAGGCGGGCTTTTCAAAGGTTGGCTGGCGAACAATGTCCGCAGGGGTGGTCGCACTGCATAGTGGGTGGCGAATTTAATGCAAAGCATGATTTATCTCCTACGCCTATTTGGTCTCGCGATCCGCTTTAGGCGCTACGGCGCACTTAGGGCTCTCGCCAGTATCGAGATGGTGCCGCGTAACCTTGTATGGTTGCTGCGTCTGCTTACTTTTTATATCCCGCATAAATTTGGATTGCCTAAGGATCCGGGCGAGCGTCTTGCCGCAGCCTTTGCTGCCATGGGGCCAAGTTATATCAAGCTTGGTCAAACACTCGCCACCCGCCCCGATGTAGTGGGCGCAGATATTGCGCGCGGCCTCACAACCCTGCAAGACCGCCTCCCAGCTTTTGACTTTGCTTTAGCCAAAACAGCTATTGAAGAGGAACTAGACGGTAAACTTGAAGGTTTTTTCAGTCATATTGACGAGATACCCATCGCCGCGGCTTCCATTGCACAAGTCCATAAAGCCACAACATGTGATGGCAAGCTTGTTGCCGTAAAAGTCCTGCGCCCCGGCATCAAACGCCGCTTTGCTGCCGACATGGCACTTTTTACATGGATAGCGGAAAAAGCTGAGCGGCATAGTAATAAGGCCAAACGTCTGCGACCGATGGCGGTGGTAAAAACCCTATCGAACAGTGTTGCCCGAGAAATGGACTTACGCTTGGAGGCGGCGGCGGCCTCAGAACTCGCCGAAAATATGCAAGACTTTAAAGGCTACCGCATCCCGGCTATCTATTGGAGTCACACAAGCGAGCGTATTCTCACGTCTGAGTGGATATCAGGCATTAAACTCACCGATATAAAAGCCGTTGAAAGTGCTGGACACGACATGAGTGCTCTTGCACACACTATCGTTCAGGCTTTCTTGACGCAGGCCATGTATCACGGATTTTTCCACGCTGATTTGCATCAAGGTAATTTATTGGTCGAAGAAGATGGTACACTTGTCGCCGTTGACTTTGGCATTATGGGTCGCTTGAGCATTAAAGAGCGTCGCTTCCTCGCCGAGATTTTACATAGCTTTATTGTGCGTGATTATATGAGGGTAGCTGAAGTGCATTTTGATGCGGGTTATGTGCCCAGAGACCAATCGCTTGCTGATTTCGCCCAAGCCCTGCGCGCCATTGCTGAACCCATTTTAGACCTACCCATTGAAGAAATGTCAGCCGGGGCGCTGCTCACCCAGCTTTTTGCCACCACCGAGCGCTTTGCCATGCAAACCCAGCCTCAACTTATTATGCTCCAGCGCTCCATGGTAATGGCTGAAGGCCTCGCTCTCCACCTTGATCCTTCCGCCAATATGTTTGAAGTGTCGCGCCCTGTGCTTGAAGGCTGGGCACGGGAAAATCTATCGCCTGAAGTTTTACTTGCCGATGCCCTGCGAAAAATCCCATCGCTCCTGACCAGATTACCTGAAGCTTTGGAGCGTTTTGTTGAAGAAAAACCAGAAACATCCACTCAGGCTCCAGAAAAAAGAACTTTTTGGCAGGCCGTATTACCAGGGCTAGGACTCGCGTTTATTATCATTGTCGCATTTATCAGCTTTGTGCTTTTATTGCCTTAAGTCCCGTGACCCACTATACCTTAAGCACCGAATCATTATAAGGAACCGAGCTTATGCTAGACGGTAAACGCATAACACTTATCATTAGTGGCGGGGTAGCAGCCTATAAGGCGCTTGATCTCGCTCGTCGCTTAAAAGAGCGCGGAGCAACCGTGCGCGGTGTGCTCACCAAAGGTGGCGCTGAATTTATCACCCCGCTATCGGTGGCCAGCCTGACGGGTGATAAATGCTACACAGACCTTTTTTCGCTAACCGATGAAGCCGAGATGGGCCATATTAGATTGTCGCGCGAAGCCGACGTACTTCTTGTCGCACCAGCCACCGCAGACATTATGGCCAAAATGGCGCACGGGCTAGCAAATGACCTCGCCTCCACGATATTGCTGGCAACCGACAAACCTGTTGTGATTGCCCCCGCGATGAATGTGGAAATGTGGTCCAACAAAGCGACCCAGCGCAACATCAAAACCTTAAAATCTGACGGTGTAACTTTCATCGGCCCAGACGAAGGCGAGATGGCTTGCGGTGAACTAGGTGAAGGGCGCATGAGTGAAGTCGCTGACATCGTTAAAGGTCTTGAGGATTTTTTTGCAAAAAAGCTTAAAGGGTCAGCTCTATACGGCAAACATATTGTTGTCAGTGCTGGCCCAACCCACGAGCCTATTGATCCTGTGCGCTATATCGCCAACCGCTCATCAGGCAAGCAGGGCTATGCCATTGCCAGCGCGCTCGTAAATCTTGGTGCCAAAGTAACACTGGTCTCTGGTCCAACGTCTCTAGATAATCCGCAAAATGTTGTCACCTTGCGCGTTGAAACCGCGCAAGAAATGCACGATGCGGTGATGAAAGCCTTGCCTGCTGACGCAGCTATTTGCGTTGCAGCCGTTGCCGACTGGCGAACAGAGGGCTGCGCAGATCAAAAACTTAAAAAAGACAAAAGCGGTATTCCATCACTTTCTTTTGTAGAAAACCCAGACATTTTAGCCACCGTATCAGCGTTACCAACTAAAAAGCGTCCGTCGCTGGTGATAGGCTTTGCCGCTGAAACTGAAAACATTATTGAAAATGCCAAGAAAAAACTTGTGCGTAAAGGCTGTGACTGGATTGTTGCCAATGATGTCGGGGCTGAAACCGATATTATGGGTGGTGATGAAAACCAGGTTCATGTAATTACAAAAGATGGAAGCGAAAGCTGGCCGAGGGCTGACAAAAATGCCATCGCAGTCAAACTCGCCGAAACAATAGAAAAGACATTAAAATAACCAATAAACTAAGGACTAAATTATGAGTAAGACTGCCACAGTGAATGTTGTGCAACTGCCACACGGTAAAGGCCTTGAATTACCATCTTATGAAACTACCGATAGTGCAGGAATGGACTTGCGCGCAGCGATCGCCGAGGGGAAAAGTATCACCTTAAAGCCGCTTGAGCGCACGCTTGTGCCAACAGGTCTTGCCATGGCCTTGCCTTCAGGCTTTGAAGCGCAAGTGCGCCCTCGATCCGGTTTGGCGGCTAAAAATGGTGTAACGGTTGCCAATTCTCCCGGTACAATCGATGCGGATTACCGCGGTGAGGTCAAGGTTATTTTGATAAATCTATCGAATGAAGATTTTACATTTGAGCGCGGCATGCGTATCGCACAAATGGTTATAGCACCCGTAACTCAAGGTATTTGGAATTTGGTTGCCGACCTAGATGAAACCGAGCGCGGGGCTGGCGGCTTTGGTAGTACAGGGACTCATGGGTAATAATGACAGATAGCTTTGACGAAATCAGTGACGAACAACTCGAGCGCTACGCCCGTCACATCATCATGGATGAAGTTGGCGATCTTGGCCAACAAAAGCTATTAGCTTCTAAAGTTTTGGTTATCGGTGCGGGTGGTCTTGGGGCAGCGATGTTAACCTATCTCGCAGCTGCAGGCGTTGGCACCATAGGTGTTATTGATGATGACACGGTTGATCTATCAAACTTGCAGCGCCAAGTTATCCATACCACCGATGATATCGGGGTGGGCAAAGCCAGCAATGCTGCCAAACGCATGCGTGCAATTAACCCTGATATAACCATCAATGTTTATAATGAACGCTTAACACCTGATAATGTCGTCACCATTATGGAGCCTTATGACATAATCGCCGATGGTTGTGATAATTTTGCGACCAGATTACTCGTGAGTGATACCGCTGTAACACTCAAAAAAATACTGGTGTCAGCGGCACTTGGTCGTTTTGATGGACAGCTTGCAACTTTTGCACCCCACCAAGGCTCCAGCGACAATCCACTACCGTGTTATCGCTGTTTTATGCCCAATGACCCGGGACCAAATGCCCAACGCACCTGCTCTGATGTTGGTGTGCTCGGGCCAGTTGCTGGCATTATAGGCACGATGCAGGCTACCGAGGTTGTTAAAAACATTATGGATATAGGTGAAACTCTCAAGGGGAAGATTTTAATTTTTGATGCCCTTGATATGCGAAGTCGTGTTATTACATTGCCCGCTGACCCTCAATGCCCAGCATGTCGACACTAATTAATAGGTAACTATATGACTAAACGGAAACCTCTTTTTATCCTCATATCAGATCATCGAGCTGATCAAATTCATTTTGCTATGATGGCAGCGTCAGCAGCTGCGGCTATTGATCGCCCCGTTACACTCTTTTTTGCAAAAGGCGCAATTAATACTGTGGTTGTCGATGGATGGAAAAAGGTGCTAGACCGACGCGGCATAACCGGCCCTCAAATGGATCACCGTCTCGCTGCTCGCGGCGTAGCTGATATGCCGGTAATGATGGATGCTTGTATGGCAATGAATGTCCGGTTTTTAGTGTGCGAGAATTCTCTTAAAGAAGAAGGCTTGACCAGCGACGACTTAATAGAGCGCCCGGTGGTGATGATATCATCAATGGCGGTCATTCTCGACGAAGGCGAAAATTGCGACTGGCTGAAATTTTAGAGAGAGTTATTTGATGGTATCCTCGCTTACGCTGCGGGCGCGTAGTCACGCTTGCCTTGAAGCTAAAGCTTCTGCGGATATTGCACCTATCATTGCAAGATAGGCACCAATCCGAACTAGCTTGCTGGTGAGGCAAGGCCAAGGGCCGCCGCGCGAAGCGCGAAAGCCTAAGGGATGGATATCCCGCCGGCGATTGAGGCCAAACAAATACACCTTACCTTATAGCTCTCGACCGTGCCTGCGGATAGGTGCCCAAAATAGTCACCCGCTTTGAGTGAAATTCCAGTTCTTCCATCGCGCGGGCCACATTTGGCATTGATATATCGCCTACAATATCGGCAAAAAACTCAGTGGCTGTAAAGCTATCGCTATCATAATAACTCTCAAGTTTTGTCATGTTCACACTATTAGTAGCAAAACCACCAAGCGCCTTATAAAGCGCGGCTGGCACGTTTTTCACTTCAAATGTAAAGGTGGTCATAACATCGCCGCTGGCAGCGGTAATAGTAGACGCCTCACGGGCAAGGACTACAAAGCGTGTGGTATTATGGTCCTGATCCTGAATGTCCGCCTTAACAATACGCAATCCATAAACTTCAGCGGCTAAATGGCTAGCAATCGCGGCTAAACTTTTATCTCCAAGCTCACTCACATGGCGCGCTGATCCTGCGGTATCGGCAAAAGGCGTGGGCGCAAGTCCCATATCGCGCATGGTCGTACGGCACTGGCCAAGCGCCTGCACATGGCTTGTAACGGTTTTAAGGTCAGCATCTGTACTTTCTTTCAGCCCCAACAAACAATGACGAATAGCCTCAAAATGTTCATCAATAATAAAAAGTCCGCTGCCGGGCAATAACATGTGAATATCAGCGACGCGACCAGCCGTTGAATTTTCAATGGGTATCATTGCAAGTCGCGCGCGACCCTTTTGCACAGCCGCCAGCGCATCCTCAAAACTTGGGCACGGCAATACGTCCATATCAGGAAATTTTTCCTGACACGCCATATGAGAATAAGCACCAAGTTCACCCTGAAAGGCGATTATAGTGTCTGATTTATTCGCTGTATTGCCCATCACATGCTCCAAATTTATCTAAGACTCTAAACAATTATGCATGAGCTATGACTTGCAGCTCTCTTTGTGTCAATCATCTGGACACCATTTTTGACGTAAATTTGCTTTAAAAGGTGACATTTTGGCAAAAAGACCCCATTTTTTTTAAATTAGACCAATAAAAAGCAATTCTTGACTTGATGTTTGGGGTGAGGTGCGGCTACATTCGCGACAAATTTAGTCTTTAAGGAGTTTTACCGTGGATCCACTAGGTTCAAATAAATGGCTTGCTGCAATATTAGCATCAGTATTGATAATATTGCTTATAAATACATATACCGATTCCATCTTTGGCACAGGCGAAGAAGGTGCTGACAATAAAGTTGCTTACGGTATTGAAGTGGCTGAAGCCACAACAACAGATGCTGTTGAAGTCGCTGTTCCAACCATTGGCGAATTAATGGCAACGGCAAGTGCCGACAAAGGCGCGCGTCAATTTGCAAAATGTAAAGCCTGCCACACCGTCGACAATGGCGGCAAGAATGGTACTGGCCCCAATCTTTATAACCTTATTGGTAGCCCTATTGGTGGTGCTGAAGGCTTTAAATATTCAAGTGCGCTCACAGGTCAAACTGGCACATGGGATTATGCTACACTCGACGCATGGATTGCAGCACCGAAAAAGGCTTTCCCGGGCACTAGCATGAGCTTTGCTGGCCTTAAAAAGCCTGCAGCCCGCGCTGACCTTATTGCATTCCTGCGCAACAATGCAGACAGCCCGGCTGCGCTACCATAAGCAACCGATACGTCTGATAATGAATAAATAAAAGCGTGCTCCTTGGGGCGCGCTTTTTTATTAGCTAATCAAACTATTATTCGTCACTTCCTGCTTTGACCTTCAGGTCAAGTTACGACAGGGAGTCCATAGACAAACGAAAGAGCCGGCAAAGCCGGCCCATTTATTTAATTATGGATACCCGATCGCACCGGGGCTTTGCCCCTGTCGGGTATGACGACTGAGTTGGGTTTTTAATCTTTTACTTTGTAGACCTTGGTATCCGCCTTATATCCCTAAAGACGCTTCCCACCAAGGAACGGCTCGCCGTCAGAATCTTTTGCCACCCAGCTAATAACATCCTCCAGCGGATCTATTGTCACTGCCATATGCGTAGCATTAGCGTGCAGCACATTTTCCCCATCGACCATAATGCCCACATGACCCGGGAAAAAGACAATATCGCCGCTGTGCAGGGCCTCTCTCTCAATAGCCCCGCCTAATGTTTTATATTGCATGTCGCTGTCGCGGTGACAGCGCATTCCTCCTTGTGCCAGCGCTATCTGCACCAGCCCACTACAATCAATGCCCATAGCCGTACGCCCACCCCAAACATAAGGAACACCAAGAAACAGCTTAGCAATATCGACAAAAGACAAATCGACCCGCGGCTCCGCTGCAAGGTGCTTGGCAAAAATCCATCGTCCACATTCTAATTCGATATAGCCATTTTTATCCGTACCGGTAGCAAATACCATTGCCCCCATCGGCAACGTCATCAGAGGTGTTTGTTTTAAGTGTGGGCTTTTATAAACAGGAGCCTGTAATGTAGAGACAATATGGCTAGGGGGTTGCCAATTTGGCTCAAGGGCCGCAAGACTAACCCATCCAACATAGCCATCACAAAGCGCGCGACCATACGCCATTTTACCTTCACAGCGATGCACTTCAAAAGGCTCGCCGTATAAAAGCTGGGTTAGGTTTGCACCTTGCACGTCAGGGTCGGCGTAAAGACTACAAAAAGAAGATGTAATATGGTGTAAGGCATGACTGTCTGATTTCAAATCTTCATTTAACTTAAACCGTGCATCTCCACCATAGGCCGAGATAGCATCTTCGCTTACTAAAGACTGATTAACTAGCCACATTTTTAAGAGCCGATTCCTCAGCAAATGTAATACGTTCAGAAAGCTCAGATAAATAAACTGCACCCTTTACCGTACGCACAACATGAACAACCCTCTTGTCACTCTCTAAGCGTGTGCGCTTGATATATCCAAGCTGCCCGAGTGTATCAAGAGCGCGGGTTATAACGGGTTTTACCACATTAAGTTCTGATGCAAGGCCTTTTACTGTATGAGGTTCAGGTGTCATATAAACCGACAACATCACTGAAATTTGACGCATGGTCAGATCCGGATCATTTGCACGCACACCTTCCAGCATGGCATGGCGCCAAAGATGTAATAACTGTTTACTTGTTTTACGACTCATAATACCCCCGCCCTGTTTGGTAAATAAGAAGCTACACCATTAAATAGCATGTAAAATATTAAATATATGTAAAATATTAAAAAATACTATCTATCAATAGCTATCATACATTTTATGATACATAATTATTAATCGCAGAGTAAGCTGCAAGCACGCCCATAGCGGCTCCACCCTTACTTCGACCCGCCTTTGCCTTTGGGTTCCAAGCAAAAGTATCAATATGAACCCAGATTGGGCATTTTTCGACAAAATTTTGCAAGTAAAGCGCTGCCGTAATGGCGCCTGCAAAAGCATTGTCGGTTATATTGCACAGGTCAGCGATCGGGCTTTTAAGGTCATCCATATAACCTTGCCATAATGGCATCTGCCACAAAGGGTCTGCATTAGTTTTTCCCGCATCTAACATCTGGGCTGCAAAAGCATCATTCGTTGAAAAAAGAGCTGGCAAGTCTGGGCCAAGAGCGGCACGTGCAGCCCCCGTAAGCGTGGCAAAATCAATCATGATTTCTGGCTCTTCTTCATCGCCGAGCGTAAGTGCATCGCACAAAACCAAACGACCCTCAGCGTCCGTATTACCCACTTCAACCGTTAGCCCTTTGCGTGTATTCAAAACATCACCTGGGCGAAACGCATTACCAGAGACGGCATTTTCAACAGCAGGCACCAACAAACGCAATCGCACAGGCAAATTACGCTCCATGATCAACCGCGCTAAGCCGAATACATGGGCAGCGCCACCCATATCTTTTTTCATATCACGCATATACTGCGCACTTTTCATATTCAGGCCGCCACTATCAAAGCATACGCCCTTGCCCACCAACGTAACCTTTGGAGCCTTTGGGTCACCCCAAGTGAAATCAATAAGGCGCGGAGCTTTTTCAGCGGCACGGCCCACAGCATAGATAGCCGGAAAATCACTCGCCAGTGCTTCGCCTGATATCACATTGAGCTTACCGTCAAATTCACTACATAGCTCTTTGGCCACCAGTTCTAAATCTTCCGGCCCCATATGGTCTGCCGGTGTATTAACAAGGTCACGCACTAAGGCAATAGCCTTAACTTCGGCCTGCGTCGCCTTTAAGTCGACTTTTTTATCTAACAATAAGATACGCACACTGTCCGTTTTTTCACTGAGATAACGGTCAAATTGATATTGTGCCAAACACCAACCTCTGGCAGCGGCCGCTATTTTCTCGGTAGCTAATTGACTGCTCAAACGGTAAGTGCCTTCTTGCAATTCGCCCACAACCGACGCCAACCACCAAGGCTCATCAGCATCTGGGACTGCATCGCCCATCCCTATGAGTATTTCCGACAGGCTGCCGTCATGGCTTGGTAATTTACATATCTGACCGCGATCAGCTTTAAAACCACTTGCGCGAACCCAGCCTTCAGTTATCTGCTCTGCATCACTCAAAAAGCCCTCAAGCTCGGTTTTCGTCAAAGTGTGAAGTTCGACGGCATTATCACCAGTGTCTAAAGCTATGCGATCACAGATTAACATTATGCGTCTAGTCCTCCGGTGCGATAGTAACTTTGATGCCACTTAACTGATCAGTATATTCCAACTGACAAGATAACCGTGAGCTAGGTTGATAAGCAGGACTATCTTCTAAAAGGTCACGCTCGTCTTCTTCCATCTCTGGTAATTTCTCTAACCAGTCTTCGTCCACAATCACATGGCAGGTACAGCAACTACAGCATCCACCACAGATAGCCGCAAGGTCATCAAAATCATTATCGCGAATATTTTCCATGATGGTCAGGCCAACTTCGGCTTCAATTTCACGGGTTTCCCCTTTGGTATCGGTAACAATTATCTTGGTCATTATGTAGAGATCCTATGATTGATATTTTTCATCCAGCACATTAGCCCATAGTTTAAGATAAAGTCACATAAAAAAGCACCCCATGGAGATTATCCAAAGGGTGCTCATGACAACACCAATTTATGGTGCAGGTGGGGGTATTGCGATTTTACTCAGCAGCCTCATCGAACTGGTTCATTGTGTTGTCTTCGCCGGAAGCCTTCAGAGCAGCTTCACCTGCGAAATATTCTTTATGATCGTCACCCATATCGGAACCAGCCATATTCTGATGTTTAACACAGGCGATACCCTGACGAATTTCTTGACGTTGAACCTCTTTCACATATCCGAGCATCGCTTCATCGCCGAAGTAACGCTTTGCCAAATTATCTGTAGACAGCGCAGCTGTGTGGTAGGTCGGCAAAGTGATCAGGTGGTGGAATATACCTGCACGCTTGGCGCCGTCCCGCTGGAAGGTGCGAATTTTCTCATCAGCTTCAATTGCGAGTTCAGTTGGGTCATAGCTGGCATTCATAAGATTTGCGCGCTCAAAGGCGGAGACATCCTTGCCTTCAGCTTCCCAAGCATCAAACACCTGCTGACGGAAGTTAAGGGTCCAGTTGAAAGATGGTGAGTTGTTGTAAACCAGCTTTGCATTCGGAACGACTTCACGGATTCTATCCACCATGCCAGCAATTTGCTCAACATGGGGCTTCTCGGTTTCGATCCACAAGAGGTCAGCGCCATTTTGCAGCGAGGTGATGCTATCAAGTACGCAGCGGTCTTCTCCGGTCCCAGGCTTGAACTGGAACAAATTGGACGGCAAGCGTTTCGGGCGCATCAGTTTGCCATCACGATTGATAACAACATCGTTCGGCGCCAAATCAGTAGCCGCTACTTCTTCGCAGTCGAGGAAGCTATTATACTGGTCGCCAAGATCGCCCGGTTCCTTAGAAACCGCGATCTGTTTTGTCAGACCAGCACCAAGGCTATCTGTGCGCGTAACAATAATTCCGTTTTCGACACCCATTTCCAAGAATGCATAGCGGCAGGCGCGAACCTTTGCCAGAAATTCCTCATGAGGAACTGTTACTTTACCGTCTTGGTGACCACACTGTTTTTCATCGGACACTTGGTTTTCAATTTGGAGTGCGCAAGCGCCAGCTTCGATCATTTTCTTTGCTAGCAAATAGGTCGCTTCCGCATTACCGAAACCGGCGTCTATGTCTGCAATGATCGGAACAACATGGGTCTGGAAATTTTCGATCTTGTCCATGATTTTCTGTTTCTCACCAGCATCGTTGGCAGCATCGAGATCACGAAACAGCATACCCATTTCACGAGCATCAGCCTGCTTGAGGAAGGTATAGAGCTCTTCAATGAGGGCCGGAACAGAAGTTTTTTCATGCATGGATTGGTCTGGAAGCGGACCAAATTCAGAGCGCAGCGCCGCGACCATCCAACCAGAAAGGTAAAGATAGCGCCCTTTCGTGCTGCCGAAATGCTTCTTGATAGATATCATCTTCTGTTGGCCAATAAAGCCGTGCCAGCAGCCCAGTGACTGGGTGTAGTCCGCAGGGTCAGCATCATAGGCTGCCATGTCTTGGCGCATGATATCGGCTGTGTACCGCGCAATATCAAGGCCAGTGTGGAAGCGATTTTGCGCCCGCATTCTGGCCACTGCTTCAGCATCAATGCCATCCCAAGCGCCACTATAAGTGCCGATAAGGTCCTGAACATTTTTGATGTCATTTTGGTAATTCATAGTGTTGGCTCCATCTAGATTTGCTTTAGTCATAATATGTCTCCTTATCGATAAAGTGGGGGCACTCTTATTCGTTATTAAGTAAGGCTTCATAAGCCGGGGTTGTTAAAAATTCAGCGAGCTCATCGCTCATGATCAGGTCTGTAAATATCCCTGCAGCTGGTTTTAGTTTGTCACCCACCAGACCTAGGGCTGTTTCATCAGTTGAAAGCTTTGTTAATTCTTCATCAATACACCAGCTGATTAGATCCCCGGTTACAATCCGTCCATCGTCAAGCTCAGCGCCTAACGTGCGTTGCTGCCAAAGTTGGGTTCGGGAAATTTCTGCCGTTGCGGCATCTTCCATCAGGTTATATATCGGCACAGCCCCGCGACCGTTGAGCCAAGCCCCAATATATTGCAGAGCAATGCGGATATTTTCTCTGATGCCTGCTTCACTGGCCTTGCCTGCGTGCACCTTGAGCAAATCCGCTGCCGTAATTTCCACATCATCTCGTTTGCGATAAATCTGGTTATCGCCGCGCATAGCACGATCAAAAATATCTTTGGCAACCGGCACCAGCGAGGGGTGCGCCACCCATGTACCGTCGTGACCATAGGCAACTTCACGTTCTTTATCGGCGGAAACCTTGGCAAAAGCCGCATCATTGGCTGCCTCGTCACCTTTAATTGGTAACTGTGCCGCCATGCCGCCCATCGCATGGGCGCCGCGCTTATGACAGGTTTTGATTAGTAACAAACTATAGGCCTTAAGGAAAGCGTCACCCATGATGACCTGACCCCGGTCCGGTAACAAATATTTTTTGTCTGTGCGACCAACACGTTTAATGAAACTGAAAATATAATCCCAGCGACCGCAGTTAAGACCCACAATATGGTCTTTTAATTCATAGAGAATTTCATCCATTTGGAAAGCCGCGGTGATTGTCTCGATAAGAATAGTGGCTTTAATGGTTGCTACAGGCAAATTGAGTGCCGCTTGTGCATAAAGGAAAACCCTATTCCACCAGCGTGCCTCATAGTGATGCTCAAGCTTTGGAATATAAAAATAAGGACCCGTGCCTCGCTCAACTAGCAGCTTGGCGTTATGAAACATATAAAGGCCAAAATCCATCAAACTTGCTGAAATCGGCACGCCATCAACTTGAATATGAACATCTTCCATATGCAAACCCCGTGGGCGCACCTTTAATGTGGCTATCTTGTCATTCAGCGTATAATGCTTGCCCGTTCTTGCATCTGTGTGCTTCAAACTACCACGGGCATAATCCATCATATTGGCTTGACCACCAATCATTGATGACAAGGTGGGGGCACTTGCATCTTCAAAATCAGCCATGAAAACATTAGCACCAGAATTGAAAGCATTAATCATCATCTTGCGGTCCACCGGACCCGTGATCTCAACGCGACGATCTTGCAAGTCTTTCGGTGTTCCAGTGATGGTCCAATCCATATTGCGAACTTCTGTGGTCTCGCTCAAAAAGTCTAACTGCTCACCCGCATTCAAACGCCCTTGTAGTGCTTGACGGTCAGCAAGTAAGTCTTTGCGTTCTTGACCAAAGCGAACTTCCAAGTCGGCAAGGAATGAAAGCGCCTCAAGTGTAAGCACGTCACTATGGGCACCACCCGCCACACCGTGAAGTGTAACTTCTGGAGATTCAACCAACTTATTTGATGCGCTTGCTGACGTTGTCATTCTAAAAAACCTTTACTGCATTAACTACACAGACATATTTCACAAAAATTCACAAACTGTCCATAATTATATGTAATAAAAGGGTTTTATATTATGGACTTGTATGTGTAAATCTTGTAAAATTGTCACAATTGTAAATTATTACGAAAAGGGTATCATGGAACAGCGTCATAAAATATTTGCAGGGCCCCGTGTGCGGCGTATCAGGCGTGAGCGTGGATTAAGTCAAGTGCGCATGGCAAGCGAGCTTGGCTTTTCTACCAGCTATCTTAATTTGGTTGAGCGCGACCAACGCCCTGTTTCTGCTCAATTTTTACTGCGTCTGGCTGAAGTGTATGACCTTGACCTCAGTGCCCTGGCTGGCAATGCTGAAGCGCGCGCCTTTTCCGACTTGAAGGAAATACTCGCCGACCCCTTGTTTGATAATATTGCCATTCCGCGTAGTGAAATGCAGGATTTAGCGGGTGCCTCACCCGCCATTGGTGATGCGATGACACGTTTATACAAGGCTTTTAAAGACAGCAAGGACCGCGCCACAGAACTGTCTATTGAGCAAATTGACCCAGATGGCAGTACGGCGGTTACCGAGTCGACAAGCTTTCCCGCAGACGAAGTGCGCGACTTTCTGCAAAATGCCCGTAACTATTTTTCTGAAATTGATGAAGCGGCAGAATTGCTGCACTCCGATCTTGCGCTCAGCGATGGCAACATATTTGCGCAACTTAAAACCAGACTAGATGAAGTGAGCGGTTATGAGGTTCGTATTATGCCCCATGATGTGCTGCCAGACACATTGCGCCGCTTTGACCCGCACCGTCGCCAACTGATGATATCTGAAATGCTGAGCCCTCCTGGACGTAATTTCCAACTTGCTTACGCTATTGGCATGATTGAATACCCTAAACTGGTTGACCGCGCGGTAGCGGCAGGCAAATTTCGCGATGAAGAAAGCAAGCGCTTTGCCCGCGTGTCGCTGTTTAATTATTTTGCTGGGGCCTTGCTTATGCCCTATGTCCTTTTCCGCAAAAACGCGGTTGAGCTTAACTATGACATAGAGCATTTGGGCCAGCGTTTTGGCACCAGTTTTGAGCAGACCTGCCACCGCCTGACCACCTTGCAACGCCCCGGCGACAAGGGCATACCCTTCTTTTTCATTCGCGTGGATAATGCCGGTAATGTCTCCAAGCGCTATGCCTCGGGCAGCTTTCACTTTTCACGCTTTGGCGGCACTTGCCCTGTGTGGAATGTACACGACTGTTTTTCCAGCCCACGCAAAATCAACAGCCAGATCATTCAAATGCCCGATGATACTATTTATTTTTCCGTTACGCGCACGGTCGAGAGTAGCATCACGCCTTACGGCAACCCCAAGCCCAAACTTGCTATCGCCTTAGCCTGCGAAATTCGCTACGCCCGGGCGCTGATTTATTCAAAAGGTTATGATTTGGAAAGCCCCGAAGCCTCGCCCGTTGGCCCAACGTGCCGCCTTTGTGAGCGACCCAACTGTGCCCAGCGCGCCCTTCCACCGCTTGCCCGCAAGATGGTCACCGACGAGCGCAGCCGCGGCATAAGTGCCTATAGCTTTAGTGAGGAATGACATCGCTGATATAGGGAAATATCATCCACCGTCATTCCGGCTCGTATCGACGTATACGCGTCTGCCCGGAGTGACGATAGAACATACTACGGTTCGTTCGCCCTGAGTAAAAGCTGAGCGAAGCCGAAGCTGAAATCGAAGGGTTTATAACGCTCATGCCCACTCATACTTCGACGCGGACTTCGCAAATCTCAGTCCTTGCTCAGCACGAACGGGGTTAATAAGGATGACGCATATGTTTAATTGTCTTTTGTGTGCTTGCCCTTCCAATTCCCCGCAATTCGCATTATGGTTTTCTTGCAAACAGTAAGGAACCAAAAAGCCGTGCCCCACACAGATATTTATAAAAATGTAATCGCTGCCTATGACCGTATTCGCGACCATATTCGCCGCACGCCAGTAGAAAAATCACTCGTGCTCTCCAGTGAAAGCGGGGCCGAGGTTTACCTCAAATGCGAAAACTGGCAAGCGACTGGTTCGTTCAAGTTTCGCGGTGCGACAAACACGGTCCGCACGCTCGACGATGCTACCAAAACACGGGGAATTATAACCGCCTCCACCGGCAATCACGGTGCGGCGGTCGCCATGGCAGGGGCGAATGCGGGTGTTACTCAAACAGTTTTTGTACCCAACAATTGCTCGCCGGCTAAGTTAAAAAATATGGAATTGCTGGGCGCCAAAATTGAAAAGGTCGAAGGCGACGCATATGCCGCCGAGCAAGCCGCGATAGACGCCGCCAAATCACGCGGCATGGACTATATCAGCCCCTATAATGACATGCGGGTCATGGCGGGCCAAGGCACAGTGGCAATAGAACTACTGGATGACATTGAAGGGCTTGATGCTGTTTTTGTCGCCGTTGGTGGTGGCGGACTTATCGCTGGCATCGCTGGCTATCTGCATAATGTGGCTCCGAATGTGGAAATTGTTGGCTGCTGGCCCAAAAATGCCCCCGCGATGTATGAATGCATTAAGGCTGGCTGTGTGATTGATGTGCCTGAAGAACCCACGCTCTCAGACGGTACCGCAGGCGGTGTGGAGCCGGGCAGTATTACTTTCGAGCCGTGCCGCGACCTGATTGATCGTCACGTTCTTGTTGAAGAAAGCGAGATTGTAGATGCACTAAAAGGTCTTGGCGCGAATGACCGTATGATGGTGGAAGGCGCCGCGGGTGTCGCGGTTGCGGCCTTTAAGCAATGTGCCGCAGATTATAAGGGCAAAAAAGTTGCGATTGTGCTTTGTGGTCGCAATATCGCCTTGGACAAATATCTCTCTATTGTCGGTGCCTGTGACTAACTCCCGTGAATAAATATGATGCCATATATGAGCTTGTGCGCATGGTGCCTTCGGGCAAGGTGGCAAGCTATGGCATGATCGCAAGTTTACTCAGCGGCACAACACCGCGCATGGTGGGTTTTGCACTAGCTGGAATTGGGGCCGGGGTTCCAGCCGATACCGACATACCGTGGCAAAGGATTATAAATTCTAGCGGTGGCATTAGCCCGCGACCTGGAGCCGAACGGCAATATAAAATACTTGAGAGCGAAGGCATCCACTTTAGCAAAGGCGGCAAGGTCGCGTGGAAGGATGTGCGCTGGCAGGGACCAGACGAAGCGTGGCTGGAGCGGCGCGGAATAGAATTTCACGACTTTCTATCAATCCAATTTGGTTGGCCTTAACGGTTATAGCTTGCGCACGTCCGACGGTTGAATGCTTTTTATATCCTTGCGACCAAGCAACATCATATCGAGCTCAAGCTCGTCTTTGAAAATTTCCAGCGCGCGCTCAACACCGTCTTGGCCCTCTGCCGCCAAACCGTATAGAAAAGGTCTGCCCGTCATGCAGGCCGTTGCGCCCATGGCCAGCGCCTTTAAAATATCTGTGCCGCGGCGAATGCCTCCGTCCAAGATAACCTCACAGCGACCCTCAACGGCCTCGACTATTTCTGAAAGCACTTCAATGGGGGCTGCAACTTGATCAAGCTGGCGACCACCGTGGTTAGAAACAATCACTGCGTCAAATCCTGCTTCGGCAATGCGTCTGGCATCATCTGCGCGCATCACCCCTTTGATGGCGATTTTGCCGCCCCATTCTTTTTTAAGCCACAGAGCATCCTCCCAGCTCACATCTTTGGCGAGCTGCATATCTGAAAATTTGGCCAGTGTTTTTGCATCAGCGCCCTCAACATATTGCTGAAGGTTGCTCATGGTCACTTTGGGATTGGTCAGGCGATTCCATAACCATATTGGTTTGCTGAGAATATTAAGCACATTGCCAATAGAAAATTTAGGCGGCAAACCCGTGCCATTGACAATATCACGTTCCCTGTTGCCCGTAAGAGGCACATCAACGGTAAGGCACAAGGCATCATAGCCACCCGCTTTACATTTGCTGAGATAGTCTTTCAGTATTTGTCGGTCATTTATGACATAAACTTGAAACCACTTTGGTCCGTCAGATACCTTGGCTATGTCTTCGATCGGCACACTTGAAATAGATGAGAGGGTATAAATTGTGCCAAATTTGGCAGCCGCTTTGGCTAGGCTATTTTCGCCAGTGTGGTGGAATAAGCGCGCTTGGGCCGTGGGAGAGATGATGATAGGCATGTCAATTTTTGTGCCCATCACTGTGGTGCCAAGGTCAATTTTACTCACATCATTGAGAATTGCAGGGCACAGTGCATAATCGTTAAACGCACTAGAGCTGCGCGCCATCGTCACTTCATCGTCAGCCGCACCGTCAATATAATCAAACGCCATCAAGGGGATTTTCTTTTTCGCAACTTTTCTAAAGTCCGAAACATTAATGTATTTTTTCATAAAGCCCCCCTCAAAGGTGTGATTAGAATAAAGCAAAGCATAATCACATTGCGCGCCAGTCTCCAGAAAAATATGCCCCTGCGACAGCAACTTATTTAAAAATTCCTATGCCTGATGGATAAAATTGCGAGGGGTGCTTTTATATGATAGTTGCAATGGGGATGGTCTTGATTAGACTACTTAACCCTAAGGGGCCTAGTTAAATGAATGAAACAGGGTATGTAGATGGACATTAAAGAAACCGATATACTAGGGGATTCTATTGATGACCACTGGTACTATCAGTCAAAATGGCTAGCCGTTAAAGCAATCCTTCCTGCCACCAAAGCACGCTTGGTGTGGGATATTGGTGGTGGCAGCGGCTTTTTCTCCAAAGCCCTTATCCGCGCGGGTCTCACTAAAGAGGCCGTATCCATAGATACAGGCTACACAGAAAATTCTAGCGAAAGTCTTGAAGGTGGCACGCTCCATTTTCAACAATCCAAACCAGAGGGCAATCCTGACCTGATTATATTCATGGATGTTTTAGAGCATGTCGGTGATGATGTTGGCCTTATAAATGATTATGCCGACCAATTGGACGAGGGCGGTATTATTTTAATTACAGTACCCGCTTTCCAGTTTTTATGGTCTGACCATGATGATTTTCTCGAGCATAAAAGGCGCTATTCCCGCAGCCTTTTGGAACAAACAATAGACAAAGCCGGTTTTGACATTTTAGAATTACGCTTTTTTTACGGACTTTTGTTTCCCGTAGCGGCTATCATCAGAGTTATGCGGCGACACCTCAATTCCACACGAAAGAGACCAGCCCATAGCCACCTCAAACAGCATTCAAAACTTGTGAACCATATGCTAAAGCTCGTTCATAGCTTTGAGCGAAAAATACTTTTCCCGTGGAACAGATGGTTTGGCGTATCCATCATCTGTGTTGCCAAGGCGAGGAAGTAGCTGGGTAATTTATAGAGAGTTCGTATAGCTCTGCCTTTCCATAAAAAAAGGCCCCAAAAGGGGCCTGTTTTTCTGGAGGAGCGGATGCCCTCCTTTTTAATGCTTCATGAAACACCATGATTTTCCACATGTCTCCATAACAGACTGAATTATATAATATATTAATAAAAACTTGCTCCACTAAGCTTCTTAGCATATCATTCAACATCAATAATTAGGTGGGTAAAAAGGTGGGTAGAGTAAATGGCATCGCTTAATAAACTAAACAATTCACAAGTAAAATCTGCCAAAGGAACCGGCTTACTATCTGATGGTGGCGGCTTGTATCTACAAATCAGCAAAGCTGGAACAAAGTCGTGGCTATTGCGATTTAACCTGAATGGCAAGCGCAGAGAGATGGGGCTGGGAAGTTACAGAGATTTTGGCCTCGCAGATGCCAGAGATGCTGCGGCAGATGCTAGAAAACTCTCCAAGAAGGGAATTGACCCTATCAAAGAAAGAAAAGACTCACAGCAAGCCGCTCTTAAATTAGCCCAAGGCCAAAAAACATTCAAAGAATGTGCAGAGAAATATATTGCTGATCATGAAGCCAGCTGGAAAAACCCCAAACATATTCAACAATGGAAAAACTCTTTAATTAACTATGCCTACCCTGTCTTTGGAGACTGGCCCATTGGGAAAGTTGATCATGACGCCGTACAGCGAGTATTAAACCCCATCTGGCACACGAAAACGGAGACAGCTAATCGGGTAAGGGGTCGCATAGAACGTGTCTTAGATTGGGCGAAAGTGAAAAAAATGCGTTCTGGTGAAAACCCCGCCTTATGGCGCGGTAATCTCGAACACATTTACCCTAAACCAAACAAATTAATTAATGTGGTGCACATGCCTAGCCTGCCATTCACAGAGATGAGTTCGTTTTTATCACTTCTTAGAAATAAAAAAACACTAGCAGCAAGTGCCGTTGAATTAATGATCTACACAGTGACGCGACCTAATGAAGCCGTTGGAGCTAAATGGGCAGAGTTTGATATAGAGAATAAAACATGGGCCATCCCCAAGGAGCGCATGAAAGGTAATGCTGAGCATATCATCCCATTAAGTAATGCTTGTCTAACATTATTAAACAACATTCCACACATTGATAATCAGGAACTTCTTTTCCCCAATACAAAAAAGGGGAAGCCAATTACAGATTCAGCCATGTTAAAACTTACCAAGTCTCTAGGCAAAGAAATTGGCTGCCCAGATATTACCGACCATGGGTTTCGTGCTAGCTTTAAAACGTGGGCAAGTGAAACACAAAATTTTGATAGGCAAGCTGTTGAATTTTGCTTGGCTCATAAGATTAAAGACAAAGCAGAAGCATCATATCACCGAGGTAACCTACTAGATAAGCGGCTCATCATTATGAATACGTGGGCGAGATATTGCCTAAATGAAAATAGAGAAAATGTAATTCCGATTCGCGCTCAACTTACATGACCTTTCAAATTGTCCTCGAATAGTCGAATAAATGCATCTCTATGAAGGTCAATGAAGGCCGATGGTAAGATTATTGCATATATATCAATGCGTTAGTAATTTCATGCTCTTAATTAACAGCATGAAAGAACTAAAAATGACAACAAATTTTCTCTGGTTTCCTGGCAATCATCACCAACCTTGTATCTGCCGATATGATGTAGATTATGACCCTGATCCTGACCAATCATTATTTCCAGATATTATAGTAACAATTCACCCTTTTCCTATTGAAATAAACAAGGGTGGCACACATCCACTTCATTCAAAGGCTTCTGAAGAAGCGATTATTGACGCTATTACACGGCGTGAGTTTGATAGAATTAATATAATGAAAATTCGGTTTATTTTTAATTATGTTGAAGAAGATAAAGTCACTTAGTAGAACAATATCCCAAATAAGAATGTCCGATCACATTCATTGTGGTCGGCCTTTTTGTCCCATTTTTCTCCTTGTTTAAAAAATTTCACAGATAAAAAGTTTAAAAAATTTCACAGATAAAAATCTGAAAAAAGAGAGAAATAGATTCTTACAAAACCAAAATAATTCTTGACAAAAATCAACTTTAAGTATTAAATCTCTCATAGATTTGTACCAAGTATAGTGCAGCGTTTATTCTTATCATGAGGTGACGTATATGCAACTTACTACATTTCTATCAAATTCCATAAAATTGATTGCGGCTTGCTCCATAACCTTGATAGCAACGACAGCTGCCGCCGCTCAGGATTCTGATGCTGATGGTCTACTAGATAGCTGGGAACTCTTTGGGCTGGACGTAGATGGAGATGGAGATATAGATGTTGATTTTCCGTCGATGGGGGCTAATCCGCTACGCAAGGACGTGTTTGTTGAGTGTGACTTTATGGCGCTAGACGTGAATAACGATGGAGATACGTCAGACCCTGGAGAGCACACTCACGCTCCCCTCACTGGAGCAGTCCAAGATATTATCAACGCTTTCGCATCCGCACCTACAAGAAACCCTGATGGTTCCCTGGGGATTTCGTTACATATTGATACTGGTAATCTTGGTGGCGGCAACGCGATTTCGCATTTTTATGAAGTCGATTTCAATGGTCGTTCGGATGGGCGTAGGCATAGCCCATCCATAGCGGTTTCACCAAATGGTAATCGTCAAGTCGTCGTTTGGGAAGATGATCGTGACTTAAATGGGAAAAGCGAAATTTATGCACAAAGGGTCACAGGGGGTGGGGCTCGTAATGATAATGAAATACCTGTTAACTCTAATAGTTCCGGTCAACAGCGGGCACCATCTGTAGGCATAGATTCAATTGGAGGGTTTGTTGTCGTTTGGGAGGACGATAAGGATGAAAATGGCAAGTATCAGATATTGGCGCGCGGCTTCAACGCGAGTGGATCTCAAAGAATTGCTGACTTTACGGTCAATAGTGTTCCATCTGGTCAACAACTTCACGCCGACATTGCTCTTAATCCAAACACTGGGAATTTTGTGGTCGTTTGGGAG
>CBFDBT010000013.1:0-26152 GCA_965603115.1 uncultured Alphaproteobacteria bacterium | reverse complement strand
TATGCGATTACTGGCTGAAGCCGCAAGTCGCATTAGTGTTGGGGACTATACGCCAGTTCGCAGTTTCAAGCAGCACTTCGAAATTGATCAACTCGCCACCAGCTTTAACAACATGATTCAGGGCATTGAAGACCGCGAAAAGAAAATCATGCATCAAGCGGAACATGATCTGGAAACAGGTCTCCCCAACCGCTTGAGTTGTGAAAATTTACTCGCAAAAACCATCGAAAACTGTGCTGAAAATGGAAATAAAGTTACCACAATGATCATCTCTATTCAGCGCTTTGACGAAATCCAAAATACCCTTGGCTATTCGATGGGTGAGGATCTGATTAAAAATATAGTGCCGTGCCTTGAGAGTGCCGCCCCTGATGCCAATATGATTGCCCGTTTGTCGACAACCAGTTTTGCCCTTGTTTTATCACATCTGGATAACATTGAACCACGAAAATACGCCAAGAAAATTCTTGCCCGATTTAATGAGCCTATTCATATAGGCGATGTCGCTATAGACGTTAGCCTGCTCATAGGCATAGCAAACTATCCAGCCGATGCCAAAGCTTGCAAGCCATAGAAAATTTAGACCATATTGCCCTATATGATGCAGAAAAAGATAGTCACTATGCTGACAAATTGTCTTTGATGGGCGAACTTCGCAAAGGTATTGAGCAAGGCGAGGTGGTCTTTCATTATCAACCAAAGATTAATATCTCCACAGGCAAAATAAGCCATGTGGAAGCTTTGGTGCGCTGGACCCATCCAACACGCGGCTTCATCTCTCCTGATGACTTTATCCCCATGGCGGAACAAACGGGCCAAATTCAATATCTGACCCAGTGGGGGCTGGAAGAGGCTATCAAGCAATGTAGACAGTGGCGCGATCAAAACTATGACATCAATGTCGCGATCAATCTATCTGCCCATGACTTAACAGATAACAACTTGCCCAAAGCCATTAAAAAGCTCTTGGACAAATATAAGGTTCGCCCCGAATGGCTAGTGTTAGAGGTTACCGAAAGTGCGGTAATGAAAGATCCAGATTTAGCGCTCTATGTTCTCTATGCGCTCAACGGTATGGGGCTTACGCTGTCTATTGATGACTATGGCACGGGCTATTCTTCTATGAGTTATCTCAAAAAACTCCCCGTTCAAGAAATCAAGATTGATAAATCCTTTGTGCTCAATCTCGCTACAAACAATGAAGATGAAATCATCGTGAAATCAACCATTAACCTCGGCCATAATTTGGGATTAAAAGTTACTGCTGAAGGCGTAGAGGACGAAAAATCTTATAAAATGCTCAAGGACTTTGGATGCGACCTCGCACAAGGCTATCTGTTTAGCAAAGCCCTGCCCGCCAGTGAGTTAGAGCATTTCATTGAAAGCTCCCCTTATGGCAAAGGTGGCAAAAATAATATCGCCCCCATCCGACCTGTGGGAAAAGACAAATGATCAAGCCTTCTATGAAATTTTTGACGATTATGTTCTGCACGACCCTTTTCCCATCGCTCGGCGTTAATGCCCAAGACAGTTTTCCCGAGTTTAGTTTTGAAGCTTTAGTCGATATTCGCGCGGTACGAGGCAGTGAGCAGCGCACTTGGCTAGATCATGGTCTTGGTAAAACCCGCTATGGCACAAACCAGACGGGTGATCGGTCTTCGCTCCAGTTTTCAGAAGCATCCTTTGTCGGCCACGCCCAACTAAACTGGGAGTTGGCGGCCATGGCTCATATCAAATTTGACCCTGAGCAAAAAAATAATATTGATCTGGTTGAGGCCTTTTTAACCTACACTCCCTCCTCCACCTCTGCTTGGCGTTGGCACGGTAAAATGGGCATGTTCTTCCCGCCAATAAGCCTTGAACATAGTGATATTGCGTGGACCAGCCCCTATAGCCTTACACCCTCAGCGATCAATACATGGGTTGGAGAAGAAATCAAAACAACTGGTCTAGAGCTAACATTGGAACGTCGCATGGAAGGTCACACCCTATCGCTCACAGGGGCCGCTTTTATGCTCAACGATCCAACCGGTACTTTGCTGGCATGGCGAGGGTGGGCGCTGCACGATATTAAAGCTACGGCTTTAGGTCGCTTTTCCCTTCCAGATATACAATCC
Source organism: uncultured Alphaproteobacteria bacterium (assembly GCA_965603115.1). Classification (GTDB taxonomy): domain Bacteria; phylum Pseudomonadota; class Alphaproteobacteria; order Sphingomonadales; family Kordiimonadaceae; genus CBFDBT01. The sequence continues at coordinate 24,035 of CBFDBT010000013.1, read as the reverse complement.
ATTTCGCCCACTGGCGCTTTTAATAAGCAAAAACCATGGATTGAACCCCACCATGAAATTGACAACCGTGTGGGCTATTATGCATCGGGTAACTGGGAGATGGAAGATAGCTTCACTCTGTCAGCCCTCTACTATGATAATCGCGGTGATCCACTTGGCTTTGATGGTGACCAATATAGCTGGGGCACCACTTTTGTTAATGTCGGCCTGACCAGCATACTACCAGCCGACATTGAATTTCTCGCGCAATATATGAAAGGCAATACCATCATGGGCCCCAAGATAGGCACACACCATGCCGCCGATGTGGATTTTTCCTCCTACTATATATTGCTGAGTAAAATGATAGGGGAGCAGCGTCTTACGCTGCGCTATGACAGTTTTAAAACAGACGATTTATCCTTAATTGTTGAAGATAATAACAACGAAAAGGGTCACGCATGGATGGCGTCCATGAGCCGGGAATTTGATGGTGGGCACCGATTGATGTTTGAAGTGCAATATATTGACAGCGAGCGCGCCAGCAGAGCTGACCTCTCCATTCCCGCCCGCGCCAAAGAGACACAGCTTCAACTTAGCTACCGTATTGCTTTTTAAAACCGCAAAAGCGATTGATGCTGCAGACTAGCCTTTCGGCAAAACTGTGGTATGGTGCTGCTAGTTTAGATTTCATAAAACATAATCATCGGTTTCGAGTATCCACCTTTTTAGGGGAAGGAAGAGGCTTGGACGATTTATTCACTGAACTTAAACGCCGCAATGTTTTCAAGGTAGGCCTCGCCTATCTCGCCCTTGGCTGGATAGTCATTCAGGTCACCTCAATTGCCGTGCCTGCGCTTAACCTACCCGAGAGCCTCAATAGCATTGTTTTCTATCTCGGCATCGTTGGTTTCCCCTTCGCACTCTTGTTCGCGTGGGCCTTTGAGCTAACAGCTGAAGGCATCAAACGCAGCCACGAGGTTGAAGAAGATAGCTCCATAGCCCACCATACTGGGCGCAAGCTCGACTTTGTCATCATTGCTTTTCTGGTGCTGGCGCTTGGTGGCGTCGTCTATGACAGTTACCTGTCGCCTCAACAACCCAAGGCTGGAACAAATATACCAACCACAGCAGAGGCTGAGGCTAATATCTCGCCTTCCATTGCCGTGCTGGCTTTTGAGGACTTCAGCCCTGACAAGGATCAGGAATATTTCGCCGACGGCATTTCTGATGAAATTTTAAACCTGCTGGCAAAAACCAATGCCATGCAGGTAACAGGGCGCACATCCAGCTTTTCTTTCAAAGGCAGCAAGGATGACATCCCGACAATTGCGAGCAAACTTAACGTCAAACACATCCTTGAAGGCAGTATCAACAAATCAGGCAATCGACTTAAAATTACCGCCCAGCTTATTCGCGATGACGGCTATCATATCTGGTCAGAGACTTACAAGCGCGATCTCACCGATATTTTCGAAATTCAGGAAGAAATAGCCACTGCAATTCTAAGCGAACTGAAGGCAAAGCTGCTGGGCGAAATATCCCCACCCAAAACCCAATTTACTGAAAATATGGAAGCCTTCGACCTTTATCTGAGGAGCAAGCAACTTTATAATGACAATAGCTTTGAAGGTCTGGCGCAAGCACGGAGCTACATGGAAAAGGCACTGGCGCTCGACCCTGGTTTCACACTGGCGGAAGTGGGCCTGATCAACATAATTGCAAGCCAACTTGGCACCGGTTCTATCAAGGTTGAGCCAGCACTTGGTGATATTTCCAATCGCGCTGATACCTTACTGGTCAAAGAGCCAAATTCTATCGACGCCATTATGGCAATGGCCCGCATCAAAGACTTTCAAGGAGATAGGGTTGCTGACCTGCAATTGATGGAAAAAGCCCGGGCATTGGGGGCAAATAGCGCCAGTTTTTATACGGGTTACGGCGCTGCACTAGGGAAAAATAACAGACAAGAAGAAGCAATTGCTGCACTGAGACATGCGATCCTTTTGGACCCGATGGATGGCGTGAATTATTGGTTGCTTTCTTTGCGCTTGGCAAACTGGGGCGCAGAAGAAGAAGCCATCAAAATTCTTCAAAAAGGGACAGAGGTCGCTCCGCGTTACCCGGAATTATACATCGGCTTGGGGTGGGCAATGACCAACACACGAGGGGATTATCTCTCATCAATCAACTATAGAAAGCAGGCCATCAACATTAGTCCCTCTGACCCTGAACTGTTGGACTGGCTGAGTATGAACTATTGGGCACTGGAAGACTTTGATCGTGCCGCAAAAGCGCTGGATAAATCTTTCAAGCTAGACCCCAAAAGGGGGCAATCAAATAGCATGAAAGTATGGCTATTGTTTTTAACGGGTCAAAAAGAGCAGGCGCTGAATTTGATAGAGAAAACCCTCGAAGCGAAAGACACCGTCCATCGTCATAATTCAAAAAACTTTCTGATCGAACAGGCCGTTGTTATTATGATGGATAAAGGAGATTATAAAAAAGCTGAAGACTATCTGCTATCTCATGCACCTGATTTAAACAAGCTCGCTACAGCGCCGACAATAAACAATGACAAAGAGCTGATAAAAGCTGTTTCCTTCCCACCGCATCTGGTTTCGCTGGCTTCGCTTTACCAGATACAGGGCCAAGCCGCAGATGCGCATAAATTCCTGCGGCATTTAACCTATTATACGCCTGACTATATTCTAAAAACCCGTCAAAAAATCAGAGGCCAGGATTATAACATCTTGGCCCATATCTATGCCTTGTCGGGCGAAAAAGATAAAGCTCTGGAGCATTTAACCAAATCCTTTGATCATGGATATTTAGCTGATTGGCAATTCGATTATGTCTATAGCCCAGCCCTGCACAGCCTCAAGGAAGAGCCCCGTTATAAAACGCTCATCAAGCGCATCAGGACCGAGATTGCTCGCCAACGAGCGCTACTGCCAGATGAAGACGATAGCTAGTCATTATTAAGAACAGTCCAAGCGGGACCGCGCGTTAAAAACTCGAGGTGACAGCCTGTTTTCCCCGTGCTAATCAGGAATCATGCTAGAGCTTTTAAAAAATCGTAATTTCTTCATCTTCTGGATTGGCGACTTTATGTCGGTGATAGGGGATCATATCAGCCTGATCGCTTTTCCGTGGCTGGTGCTCCAGATGACCGGTAGCCCTTTTATGACCGGCTTGGTCTTTGCTGTGCAAGGCCTGCCGCGCGCCCTATTGATGTTACCCGGTGGCGCACTGGTTGACCGCACCAGTCCCCGCGCGATGATGCTTTGGACTGATATCATTCGTCTTGTTCTTACCCTCATACTTGTGTGGCTACTTATTGAAGACGCTGTGACCATACCGGTCGTGTTTGCGCTCGCCCTTGCTTTTGGTGTTGCCGACGCTTTTTTCTATCCTGCCACTATTGCAATACTGCCAAGCTTGGTGCGCAAAGACCAACTGCAAGCTGGCAACGCCATCATTCAAATGACCATGAACCTCTCCATTATCATTGGCCCTGTTGTTGCGGGCCTGCTTATTGCCGGAAGTTTCGAGACCGCTAGTCATTCCGCAAGCGAAACAATAAATGGTTATGAACAAGATCGAGAAGGATTAACCCGGGCTTTTATCGTTGATGCCGCCACCTTTGCTTTTGGTTTTATCACTCTTCTTTTCACCCGTGTGCGGGACTTAAAGGATGAACTAAAAGACAAGGCCACCAGCATGGTACAGGAAATAAAAGAAGCCTTTACCTTTGTTTGGTCGATCCCTGCTGTACGGCTGGCGCTGATGGGCATTGCTGCCTTTGAACTGTTGTATAGGGCGCCAATACTCGTTGGCATGCCGGTGCTGGCCAAAGAACGCTTTGCTGAAGGCGCGCTTGTTTACGGACTTGAAATGGGCGCGTGGGGTGCAGGAGCTTTTATTGGCGGCTTCGTTGGCGGTACGATGAAAGCTTTTGAAGAGACAAAACTGGTTAAATATCTCTTTCTCATCTTTGCTTATTCTGGTGCGACCCTTGGTATGATGGTTCTTTATGAGCCTTATGAATGGGCAATGTTCGTATTTTTCACAGCTGGTCTTGGCGACGGCATGATCTGGGTGCTCTTTCTCGTATGGCTGCAAAATATTACACCAGAAGCCCTGCTCGGGCGGGTTATGGGGCTTTATATGTTTATGACTATTGGCTTACTGCCGGTCGCTAACATGTTAATGGGCATAGCCGCTGAAATTGATATTGAATTATCCCTCTTGGCTATCTCGGCCATTATGGTCATTATATGCTTGTTTGCTGCTTTCCATCCGGATGGTAAACGGCTAGAAGTGATCAAGAAATAAAGGGTGAATAACTGTGCGTGGATATTTTGGTATTGGAATTGATAGTGTTTCCAAGGCGGGCAATGTGGGCAACCTCATTCGCACGGGCCACAGCTTTGGCGCCAGCTTTGCTTTTGCTGTGCGCCCCAAACGCTTTGTACATGATGGCACGCTGGTGACCAAGTCGCTCTCTGATACATCAAAAAGTGAAGGCCAAATTCCTTTTTACGTTTATGACAGCGCAGAAGACATCGTCTTGCCGCGCGGCTGTCGCATGGTGGCGATCGAAATGTGCGATGATGCTGTTGACCTGCCAAGTTTCAAGCATCCTGCTCAAGCCGTTTATATGCTTGGCGGAGAGCGCAAAAGCCTTAGCCCAGAGATTTTAGCACTGTGTGATGATGTGATCAAAATTCCGACAAAATTCAGTCTTAATGTTGCAACTGCTGGCGCAATTGTTATGTATGATAGACTGCGCACATTAGGCGGGTTTCCTGATAGACCCCTAATGGACGGCAAGCGGCCAATAGAAAAAACCGCACACAAACATGGCGGGCCAATTAGTCGGCTAGAGAAAAGAAAGATGAGTGAGTGATATGATAGGCAAGATGGTTAAATCCACACTTTTAGCAGCTCTGGCAAGCAGCGTGATCGCTGGCAGCAGCTACGGCGATACACGAAAAGACCTTGGCACCTTTAAAAACTGGGATGCCTTGATGGAAACCAACAGCCGCGGCCACAAAACCTGCTACATCATCTCCATGCCCAAAAAGACCACAACCAGCCAAAAGGTCAGTAGTCGCGGTGACACCTATATGATGATCTCAAAAAAACCAACTTACGGCATAAAGGCTGAAATTATGGTTGCGCTTGGTTTTACTGGCAAAGAATCTGTCGAAGCCACCGCCAGCATCGACGGCAAACGCCGCAACCGCATGTTCATGAAGGGCGATGCTGCATGGACCTATGATGCCCGTGATGATGTGAACATGGTCGCGCAAATGAAAGCTGGCAGCAACTTGCTGTTCACCAGCACATCCAAGCGCGGCACGGTTCTCAAAGACACCTATAGCCTGTCAGGCTTTACGGCATCTTTTAATGCTATTACCAAGGCCTGTAAGTAAAAATTCATTCGCTCAAGCGCCGCTAAAGGCTTCCTCGCATAAGCTCGGCCTCCCACTTGGTCGGTACGCGCACTAGTCGTGCGCTATAATCCCAGCCACTTTACATCAGCAACCAAACACCCTATATACCGCATCAACATTAACCAACTGGCCCGTGGAACGCAGGCAAGTTTAGAAGTCCTGATACTCTGATGAGCAAAAGGCAAGGTGAAATACAATGCAGATTACTCCCGACGGTGGTGTGCCGATCGTCTCTCCTCGTATTGAGGCTGATGAAACCAAACAGAACATTCTCGGCCTTGACCGCGCAGAGCTTAAAGAAGCGCTCATCAGTGCTGGTGTGCCGCTCAAGCAAGCCAAGATGCGCACGCAACAAGTGTGGCACTGGATTTATCATCGCGGCGTCGCTGACTTTGCCCTGATGGATAATATCTCGAAAGTGGTGCAGGCCCAACTCGCCGAGCACTTTATAATTGAGCGCCCTGAAGTTGTTGAAGCGCAATATAGCGAAGACGGCACGCGCAAATATCTCATTCGTTTTGCTGACGGTAACGAAGCCGAGGCGGTTTATATTCCCGAAGATGATCGCGGCACGCTTTGCATATCATCCCAAGTAGGCTGCACACTCAATTGTAAATTTTGCCATACCGGCACTATGAAGCTTGTGCGCAACCTTACCGCCGCTGAAATTGTCGCACAAATGATGATTGCCCGTGATGATTTGGGTGAATGGGAAAATTCAAGCCATGGCCGCTCTGTCACCAACATCGTGATGATGGGCATGGGCGAGCCGCTTTATAATTTTGACGCGGTGAAAAAAGCCCTTGAAATTGTCATGGATGAAGAGGGAATTCAACTATCAAGACGCCGCATAACCCTATCTACTAGTGGGGTCGTTCCGCAAATGGAACAATGTGGTAGAGAGATTGGTGTCAACCTTGCGGTCTCGCTTCATGCGGTCAATGATGCGACCCGCAGCGAGATTATGCCAATCAATAAAAAATACGGGCTTAATGAAGTCTTGAAAGCCTGTGCCAATTACCCGGGAGCGCACAATGCCCGCCGCATTACCTTTGAATATGCTATGCTCAAGGGCATTAACGATAGCGACGCGGATGCGCGCGAGCTTGTAAAGCTCTTGAAGCAATGGAACCTGCCTGCCAAAGTGAACCTTATACCCTTCAACCCGTGGCCCGGCACTGACTATGAATGCAGCGACGCTGAGCAGATTGAGCGCTTTAGCGATATTATTTTCCGCGGCGGCATTTCAGCCCCTGTTCGCAGAGCGCGCGGCGCGGATATTATGGCGGCGTGCGGTCAGCTTAAGTCAGCATCCGAGAAAAAGTCGAAAGCGCAGATATTACGCGAGGAAGCTGCGGCTGAAACAGCAGAGGGTTAAGTCGTCCCTTCTGGCACTATCTTCTTAAAACCTGCTTAATTCTCATAATCAAACTATCAAGCTGTCGATTGCTCATATTGCTGTCACCCACTGGAAACGAACGCGCCTTTTGAAAGGCCTTGAGCGAGGCTGCCCCTTGGCCCAAATCACTACTCAGAAAACCTTCCAAAGCTTTCAGCCTGCGCATGGCTTGCTTGTAAGTTGTTTCACAGCGCACAGCCATATCAAGGGCGGCTAAAGCTCTGCGGTAGTTACCGCGGCGGATGGCAGGCACCTGTGCTTTGCCCCAGACCCGATAGACCATAGCCATTTCATAATAATAGTTCGTACCCGAAATGAATGTTGAACTATCTGGCTTACATCCGCTATCTAAACCAGATTCCAGGGCATTTGCTTCTTTATAAATATCGATAGCCTTATCGTAGCGAAGCTTTTCTACTTGTTGCTCTGCCTCTTGTAACAGTTGAGAAATTTCAGCTTTTATCTGCTTGACTTGCCCCCGTGACTGATTGCCTAACGGCAATGCATGTGCACTTGAAATTGCTATAAAAATCAATCCAGCGCCTAATAATCTCATTTTCATCTTACTATCCCCATACTCTTTTAAGAGTGAAGCTTAGCACCTTTTGAATAAATTTTCACTATTCCTTAAAAAGACTATAAAATCTGCATTGACGAGAGGCCAAGACAGGCCTATATCTGCGCCAAATTTTAAATAGGCCCGATGAATGTTCACAGTGCCTAAGGTGTGAGGTTCCCTACATGACACAAGCTATCAAACCACAAGATATCAATAAAGTTGTTCTCGCTTATTCAGGCGGCTTGGATACATCAATCATTCTGCGCTGGCTAACCGAAACGTATAACTGCGAAGTTGTAACATTCACTGCTGACCTTGGCCAAGGCGAAGAGCTGGAGCCTGCCCGCAAAAAAGCGGAAATGATGGGCATCAAAGAAATTTACATCGAAGATCTGCGCGAAGAATTTGTCCGCGATTATGTCTTCCCCATGTTCCGCGCCAATACGGTTTATGAAGGCGAATATCTACTTGGCACTGCCATTGCCCGCCCGCTGATCGCCAAACGTCAAATCGAAATCGCTGCTGAAACTGGTGCTGACGCTGTCAGCCACGGTGCAACCGGCAAAGGCAACGACCAAATCCGTTTCGAGCTTGGGTATTATGGCTGCAATCCAGATATCAAAGTGATCGCCCCTTGGCGCGAATGGGACCTTGCCAGCCGCACCGACCTGATCAATTTTGCTGAAGCACACCAAATTCCCGTGCCAAAAGACAAGCGCGGCGAAAGCCCCTTTTCGGTTGACGCCAACCTCCTTCACACATCAAGCGAAGGCAAGGTGCTCGAAGACCCGTGGGATGATGCGCCCGAATATGTCTATAGTCGCACGGTAAATCCTGAAGACGCACCGGACGAGCCTGAAATTATTGAAATAGAATTTGAAAAGGGCGACGCGATTGCCATAAACGGTGTGGCCATGACGCCTGCCACGCTGCTGACTCAGCTTAATGACTATGGCAAGAAGCACGGCATTGGTCGCTTGGACCTGTTGGAAAACCGCTACATTGGCATGAAAAGCCGCGGCATCTATGAAACGCCAGGCGGCACTATATTGCTAACAGCTCACCGCGGCATTGAACAAATAACCCTCGATAGCGGGGCAGCTCACCTTAAAGATGATATCATGCCAAAATACGCTGAGCTGATCTACAATGGTTTCTGGTTTTCGCCAGAGCGGGAAATGCTGCAAGCGCTGATCAACCATAGCCAAGAATTTGTCGCCGGTTCTGTACGCCTCAAGCTTTATAAAGGCGGCGTACACCTCATTGGTCGCAAGAGCCCAAATAGCCTGTATTCCATGGCCCATGTGACCTTTGAAGAAGATAGCGTATACGACCAGCAAGACGCGGAAGGCTTCATCAAGCTTAACGCTCTGCGCCTACGCCTCCTCAAACAGCGCGGTGAGGTTAAAGAACCCCCAAGTTATGAATAACTCTATGATTTGGTCCTCGGCTTCGCCTGCGGCCCGTAGTCACGCTTGCCTCAGGCACTAGTGCCTTCGGATTGGCGCTCTATATTTCAGAAAAAGATATCCGAACCTGTTTACTGGTGAGGCAAGGGCAACGCCCGCCCGCAGCGAAGCGAGGATAAAAAACACAAAGAGCCTATTGCTAATTAAAGTGGAATAGGCATACCTTTCAATCATGAATGCTTTTGTTATCATTGCGCCGGTTTTTGCTATTCTCGTTCTTGGTTACGGATTGGGCCGCACAAAGCTCTTTCCAGAAAATAGCGATAAAGCCATTATCACCTTTGTCTGGTATGTTGCTGTGCCGGCCTTATTGTTTCGCTCGATGGCAACCAATGCAACGCCAAATGGTGCAGAACTAATACTCATCCTTGGCTATTATAGCGGTCTGTTTTTTGTCTATTTTCTGGCGATGCTGGTTATGGGATATGTTTTTAAAGGCCCAATGGACGAGCGAGCCAGTTTTGCTTTTTCCTGCTGTTTTGCCAACGGTATTTTTATTGGCCTGCCTATCATTGAAAGCATGTATGGCGATGAGGGTGTGCGCCTGCTTTTAATCATATTGAGTGTGCATTCTTTCTCACTTATATCGACCTCGACCCTCATTGTGGAAACATCGCGGCAAGGCACGGATGGCCTGCATAAAGTAGCGGTGAAAACCCTATCAACCCTGTTGAAAAACCCTATTCTCATCGCACTTTTCATCGGCCTTGGCTGGGCGTGGCTTAAGCTGCCCTTCCCCGAGTTGCTTGATCGCATGACAGCTTTCCCTGCCGCTGCCGCTGCCCCTTGCGGGCTGTTTGCAGCCGGCATGAGCCTATCGAACGTTAAGGTGGCGGGTGACGTGAAACAAGCGGTGGCAGGCAGTTTCCTAAAAATTATTATCCTGCCCATCGTTGTCTACAGCTCAACAAAATTTATTTTTGGTTTGCCTGATGTTTGGGTGGGGGTGGCAACCATGCTCGCTGCCATGCCAAGTGGCATCATTGCTTATAGCTTTGCTGTGGAATATGGCGCAGCGCCAAGACGCTCGGCATCTATTGTGATGCTTTCAACTGGTCTTGGCGCCCTAAGCCTTTCAGCCTTGATCAATATTTTGCATTAAGGCTTTGCAGCTAATTGAGCATCCCGTGCCGCTTTAAACTCCGTGCCCTCAGACCATGCTGGCCAATCATTACTATTTGCTATCGCCGCACCGACACCATAGTAAAGTGTTAAGTCTGCGATCGCGCCAGTAAACACCCAATCTTCGCGGTATTCGTCACTTGGCTGATGATAATAATTCTTAACATATTCAGCATCTTTGGCGAGGCCGTAAGCTTCACCCTTTTCAATGTGATCAATGCCGCTGCCTGGATAAATCATTGGTACGCCAAGCTTGGCTAGCTCAAAATGGTCAGAGCGATAAAAATAGCCCTTTTCCGGTGTTGAGTCTGGGCGTAAGTAGCGACCTGATTTTTTGGCTTCCTTTTCAAGATATATATCAAGCTCAGAATTACCCAAACCAACCACGGTCACATCTTTGGTGGATCCAAAATTATTGAGGCCATCCATGTTTAGCCCACCCACAGTATTAGCCAGTGGCACAAGGGGGTTGGCCGCATAATAAGCCGAGCCTAAAAGACCTTGTTCTTCAGCGGTAACAGCTAGAAACATAATCGAGCGCTTGGGGGCTTGCGGCAGACTTGTAAAAGCTTTGGCAAGCTCAATGAGACCCGCGGTGCCGGTCGCATTATCAAGAGCACCGTTATAAATACCATCGCCTTCAATGCTGGTATCAAAACCTAAATGGTCCCAGTGACCCATATAAATAAACACTTCTTCAGGTGTCTCGCTACCTTTGATGATGCCTGCAACATTGCGTGACTTTAGGGAAACAAGGCTGTTATCAAGCTTTACATTTGCTGTTAAATTCATCGCAACAGCTTTAAAGTCAGACTTAGTGGCTGCCTCTTCAAGACTTGCTAGATCAAGTCCGGCTCGTTCAAAAATTGCCTTGGCTTTATCGTGTGTAATCCAAGCTTCAAAAGACGCTAGGCTCATGCCTTTATCTGCTCTTTCCATGCTAAACTGTGGCCCTGTCCAGCTAGACTGCACAACAGAGAAAGGATAAGCCGCAGGCTTTGTATCATGGATAATGATAGCTCCCGCAGCACCTTGGGCCGCGGCTTCATCAAATTTATACCCCCACCGGCCATAATAGGTCATGCTGTTACCATTAAAAAGGGCTTCGTCTTGTGTGGCATAGCCGGGGTCATTAATCAGGATAACCACAGTTTTACCCTTAACATCTATGCCTTCATAATCGTTCCAGCCGCGCTCTGGCGCATTGATGCCGTAACCTACAAAAACCAACTCGCTATCACTTACAGAAATGCTTTCAACTACACGGCGGGTCCAGACCACTTGATCTTCACTATAGACAAGCTTGTCTGTATCTCCATTGCCGCCAGCGATATCAAGCGATGCTGTGGTAGCCGCTTCGATAGAAACGAGAGGGACCTTCTGGATATAGCTGTCACCATTTGCTGGTTCTAGACCAACCTCCTTGAAAGATTTTTCCAGAAAAGCAATGGTCAAATCTTCACCCTTGGAGCCTGTTCCACGACCTTCAAATGCGTCAGAGGCCAAGGTCTTGACATTTTCAGCGTAGGAAGCCTCACTCATGGCTGCCGCACCCGATACTTTTTCAGCCATATCGGTTTCTTGGCCACAACTGGCAAGAAGTACAGAAAAGGCGGTAACAGTGATAATATTTTTGATCATTTATAGTCCCCGTAGTTAAGAATTTGGGGAGACTATGACAGTCGCATTTCAAATGGTCAATCAAAGACGGGCCTTAGCCTATAAAGGCACCTTTTATACCATCGATAATAAACTGAGCAGCGAGAGCAGCGAGGATAATACCTAGCACTCTGGTTAAGACAGTAGAGACCGTCTCCCCCATCAACCCCATGACCCTAGCTGCGAGCAAAAAGGCAATAAGCGAAATAAAGAGAACTGACGCTAAAGCACCAATGACAATGAGTTGGCCTTCAAAGCTATTTTCCTGATTGGTCATAAGCAGAATAATCGAAGCAATAGAGCCTGGGCCTGCTATTAGCGGTATAGCAACGGGGAAAACTGAAACATCGTCAAAGACATCTTCAATTTTCTCTGCCGCTTCTTGCTTACGCTCCATGCGTTTTTCAAAAACCATCTCAAGCGAAATGAGAAAAAGCATAGTGCCGCCCGCAATGCGCAGAGCTTCCATAGAAATACCAAGAGCGCCCAAAAAGGGCTTACCCGCTAGTGCAAAAAATAACAAAATACAGGCCCCGACCACGGAGCCCTTAAGCGCCATTTTACGCTGGTGGTGCTTTGACGTTTTATCCGTCAGGCCTGCAAAAATGGGCGCGAGACCAACAGGGTCAATAATTACAAAAAGTGTAATGAATGCAGGAATGAAAATCGCAAGACTATCGTTCATATCTATACACCTTTCCGTTAATTAAATATTCTCTCTATTAAATATTCTCTGGATCGATATCATTTTGATAACAAGCCGCCGTTACCGTATTGGCAAGGAGTAATGCTATCGTCATGGGGCCGACTCCACCGGGTACTGGTGTTATAGCCGACGCATTTTCCGCAGCACCAGCAAAATCAACATCCCCCACAAGTCGGGTCTTGCCTTCACCACGCTCTGGGGCATCAATACGGTTAATACCAACATCAATTACAACAGCCCCTTTTTTAATCCAGTCCCCTTTAACCATCTCCGGGCGACCAACAGCTGCTACAACAATATCTGCGCGCCTAACTTCACCGGCTAAATCCTGGGTGCGGCTATGGGCTATGGTCACTGTGCAGCTCTCAGCGAGCAAGAGTTGCGCCATAGGCTTGCCAACAATATTTGATCGACCAACCACAATGGCACGTTTGCCAGAAAGGTCCCCCATAGTATCCTTTAGCATCATAATGCAGCCAAGCGGCGTGCATGGCACCATTCCCTTGCCACCTGTTGCCAGTAAACCTGTGTTAATAACATGAAACCCATCAACATCCTTTTCAGGTGCTATCGCTTCTATGATTGCCGCCTCGTCCATATGGTCTGGCAAAGGAAGTTGCACCAATATGCCATTGACCGCCGGGTCATTATTGAGATCCTTAACTTTGGCAAGCACCTCTTCTTGGCTTACGTCTGCATCCATTTTAAACTCAAAGCTGTTCATGCCGGCTTCAGCCGTTTGTTTACCTTTGTTGCGCACATACACCTGACTGGCAGGGTCTTCGCCTACAAGAACAACAGCCAAGCCCGGTATGATATTATGGCTGGCTTTCAGCTTAGCAACATCGCGTGCTACACCATCTCTCACTTTTTGTGAAAAAGCTTTTCCATCAATAATTGCGGCTGTCATCCCAAACTCCCTAACTCTACAATATTACAATTTCATACTAGGCTAGATTATTATCAACTAAATCAGCGACTATCAATTGCTTTAAATTCTTAGCGGACCCGCTAATCTTCAGCGCTTTATAGCGCGATAATTCCCCTGATATAATAGAAAATTATTCTTTGGCTATCGCTATGATTGCCAAAGAAATTTATTATTGGACACCCAAGAGTGGTGCTATTGTATTCCATAAAAGCAAGCGTGCAAAATGAATGATTAACAAGCAAACCAAAGGGGCTAGATCAATGCCACCTAAGTCCGGCATGAAGCGACGGACCTTGTTGTAAAAAGGTGCAGTAACACGATATAGAAACTCAACCACAGTGTTAACAAGCTGTTGATGCGTATTAATAATATTAAAATAAATCAACCAACTGATTATGAATTGGCCGATAATCATCCAAGAGTAAATTCTCAAGCAAACATCAATAATTTCAATGAATGGATACAACATCTTTTCTTATCTCCAACAAATTTCACATATTATGCTACAATGCATAGCCTACACTATGGTATAAAGGATTTAATCCCATTTCCAAACACTATATTTATTGTCATGATCTTTGCATAGAATACCAGTAGATATAGCCTGTTTGGCCGTTTATTGGTCTATACTGATCAGCGGGCGGCAATTTTTGCCTATTTGTGCGAGTCGTTATATCTTATCTAGGTAATTTATGCCGAGAAGCGGTAAAAACTGCCTAGGGTTAATTTGGGTGAGTGTATAGAAAGGGTGCGCAATTAATGGCGTTCTTTGGAATAGGATCACAAGATACGTATTATCCGCCGATGCTGAGCCTTGGCGCTGATCTTCTGTATGGTGTTTATGATGCTAAATACATGCAGGCCTCCGCACGACAAATTCCTAAAGACCAGATTGATGCTTTGCTTAATAACAAACCTGCTGTTCAGGCTCCGTGGGAAATACCAACTGAGCCTAAATCTTTAATCACCCGCATTAATGAAGTGCGTGGCCTCACGAGCTTTATTGATTTGAGGGCTCCTGATGTTGCCATTGGTGAAACCCTTGACAAACAGGCAACTTTTGCAATTTTCAAAGCGCTCGATAATATTCGCACTTTAGCGCAATATGCAGCAGAAGCGACTACTGTAGATTCTTCCCTCAGCAGACTGAACGACACTTTCCAGCTCGGATTGGGCGAAATAAGAGATTTCATATCTGAAACGGATCTGGATAAACTTGAATTGCTACTAGGGTCAAAGTCAACCAATACATCCTCTACAGCACAGACTGGCAAGGCCTCAACCACCTATACTGGTAGCACCGTCACAGCCGCGGTAACTGACGTGGTTGCCGGTATTACAGGCACAGAAGTTTTCACGGTCGACCTTACCAAAAGCGGCACAACAGATTCAATTACCGTTGATCTAAGCACTATAGGCACGACGCTAACACTGGAAAATATTGTTGCTCATATCAATACACAAATCGAAGCCGTTCCCTTGCTTGATGAATTTGGCGACCCTGTTCTTGATGAATTTGGCGACCCCACCCCATTATATCTCACGCGCTTTGAAACGGCAGCTAATGCCGATGGCACTGGTTACACCATGAAGGTAGCAGGCATCCTTACAGAAGATGTTAAGTTAACGGCTGCCGCTGCTGAACCTGCTCTTTATGTCACTGGGACGAGCAGTTCCACTACGACCACAGATGCCTCTACCGCCCTTTTAACCAAAATAACCAACACCACTGGCGTGATGGTAGATGGCACCACAACCGAGTTTGCCGGCATTGATATAGACGCAACAGCGATCAATGTTGCGACCAGCTCTATAGAACCTGAAACAACTCTGGACCCAAAAATTGCCGAATTAAAAGCACAAATGCTAGCCGATTCAGCACCAGAGGGGGCCGAGGAAGAAGATACGACCACCACTGTCAACACCAATGATATCACATCTTTAGACAATCCAGATATTGTCGCAAGCGAGACAACATCCAGTCGCGTTGCCACTGATAGTGAGGGTAATATATATGTCGTTGGTCAATCCACAGGCAGCTTTGACAATCACATAAATGTAGCCTCCGCTAATGATGTGTTTCTTACAAAGTTTGACAGTGAGGGCAATGTTGTCTTTTCCAGATTGCTCGGCTCCTCAGATGAGGCAGAAGGCTTTGCAATCACAGTTGATAGCGCTGATAATGTAATTGTCGCTGGGGAAACCAATAATGCTTTGGTATCAACCGATATCATTTCTGGCACGGATGCTTTTGTTGCTAAGTTTTCTGCACGTGGCGATCTTGTCTTCACCTACCAATTAGATGGCGCTGCAACCACCACAGGACTTAGCCTTACAACCGACGCCAATGATGACATCATTTTGGGCGGCCAAGCCATGGGTAACATATCGGCGACGACTACTTATGCCGGTAGTGGCGACGGGTTACTTCTCAAAATAGATGGTGCAGCCGGCACACTAACCAGCAGTAATGTTTTTGGAACAGCCCTTGGAGAGACAATTAAAGCTGTTGATATAGCAAGCGATGGTAACATTGTTGTTGCAATGGAGATTGACGGCAATGCTGTTGTGAAAAAATTTAGCTCTGCAGATCTCACCACAGAAATGTTCAGTATTGATATGGGTGCGCTCACAAATGGCTCTATTGAAGGTATGGTGATTGATGGCGCCAATATCTATGTAACAGGTGTAACACAAAATGCCGCTCTCGATTCAACGGGCAGTGCCACTATCGTTGGAGCCGCCGCCGGTGGAAATGATGGTTTTGTGGCTAGCTTTACTGACGCTGGCGCATCGGTAACGGCTGACTTTGTCACCTACATAGGCACCGCTGGTACCGATAGCATAGCTGACATCACCGTTAATGCTGGCAAAATTTTTATAGCTGGCTCAACTACAGGGGATCTTGGAGAAGGATCAATAAGCGGTACTGACGGTTTTGTTGCAAGAATTGATGGCACCACTGGCGCGATTGAAGATACTCAGCAATTTGGGTCTTATCTGTCTAACACAGATATTACCGGTGTCGCATTCACAGCAACGGGCGATTCTGTTTTGAGTAAACTTGGTCTGCCAATGGGTACTGTAAAGGCAGACCCCACCTACGATATTCAATCACAAACCAACGCACGGGCTGGTGATCATTTTTATATTTCTTTTGATGGTGGCACACAGAAAAAAATCACGATTGATGACGGCGATACCTTTGATGATATCGCGCGTAAAATTCGAGTAATCGGTTTTGGCAAGGTTGATGTTGATGTTGTTAGTGGTTCTGACGGCGACAAACTTAAAATATCATCCTTAAAAGAAGGTGTCCCTGTTGAGCTTTTTGCTGGCAAAGGTGGGCAAGATGCCCTTGCACGGCTAGGCATGGAGCCCATGCGCTTGCTGCCAAGTGATATACTTTATGGTATCACGCCCGAGGAAGAAAAATATACTAAAGACGACCTAGGTGGTGTTTTCGCCCTAGATATTGATGGTGCATTTCACATTAAGGATAAAACCACAGCAAAATATGTTATTGGCATATTGGATGAAGCTATTTCAAATATTCAGCGCGCTTCTAAATCGCTTATTTTTGATCCTATAAAGGCATCCTTGCTCCGAGGCAGTGCTAATGGGGCTAACAGTAGCCCGTCCCCTTATATGTCTAGCAAAATTGCTAACTATCAAGACGCACTTTGGAGGCTACAAGCCATGTCTTATAGCCAATCAGGCAGCGGGTATTATTAAAATATATGATTATGAAAAACTATCTTTTTAAAACTTTCGCTTTGTTCGCCTTAATCGGGTCTGTGATGTTTATTCAAGCCGTCATGCCACTTAACAGCACCTATGCTCAAGATAGTGAAGAAACTGATGAATCTCAGGAAGAAGAAATCCTCGATTACAACACGATCTTAGAAATCAAAACCCTAAATTTTTCTATCATCAAAAAAGGCCGTGTTCGTGGTACAGTATCAATAGTCCCAATCCTTATAGTTACGCACCCAACTGATAATGAGATAAACGAATTGAACAGCTTGATCCCTTTGATCAGGTCAGACCTTATGGCGGTTGCCAACCTTTTGTCCAAAAGAAGATTCCGTATTAATCGCCCGATAGACCCTGAGCTTGTTGCATTCCATTTCCAAAATAGAGTTGATAAAAGGATCGGCAAAAACCGAGTAAAGATTTATATTCAGGATGCCGTTATACGCCCGGTTCGCTAACACCCCTTTCCTCAACGCTACACTCATACAAATCAATATCTGTACCTCATCTGCAACTCTTAGCTCCATTAGTGGGGAAATCGTCTATTCTTCTAGTTACGAAGGCTAAAGGGTTGTCTTATTAATATCACTATCATTTTAATTACGTGGGACACAACCATAGGATTTGAATCTGTAACTTGACTAACTAGTCAATAGTCCTGTAGCTTTGGCGCGGGAATACTGCTCAATGATTATAATGAGCCAAAGGAGGGAAAACCCATGGAGAGTAATAAAAATATTTTAAATACTTTGACCGTGTCAACGTCACTATTAGCGCTTTTGGCAACCAGCCAAATTGCAACAGCCCAAGACGATGCAGAAAACAAACCTGCGCTGGAAGAAATCATCGTTACAGCGACTAAACGTGAGAAATCACTACAAGATGTTCCAATTGCAGTGAGCGCCGTAAGCGGAACCGCACTTGAAAGATCAGCTATACGCGATATTCGCGATCTGCAGGCCATGGTGCCAGCAATGAATGTTACCCAGTCGGCTGCGTCCTACCAAACAGTACTACTCATTCGCGGTATTGGTACATCTGGATTTAACCCAGGACTTGAGCCATCGGTTGGTGTTTATGTTGACGGTGTTTACCGCTCACGAACAGGCTCCGCTATTGGTGACTTCTTGTCCCTTGAGCGCGCCGAAGTGCTTCGCGGGCCACAATCAACACTCTTTGGTAAAAATACATCAGCTGGTGTGCTTTCACTATCGACCGCAAAACCGTCTTTTGAATATGGTGGGAAGTTAGAAGCCACATTAGGTAATTTTAAACAAAAAATCTTTAAAGGTACTGTCACTGGTCCACTGATCGATGATAAATTGGCTGTTCGCCTGTCTGGCAGCACCAACAACCGTGATGGCTTTGTAACGAACCTGTTTGATGGCTCCAAAGTGAATGATCGTAATCGCTTCGCTATGCGCGCCCAGCTTTTATACACACCAAATGAAGAATTTTCTCTACGTTTAATCGGTGATCACTCTGAGATTAATGAGCGCTGCTGCGGCGCGCCCTATATCGTAAATGGCCCAACAATGGCAGCTATTGCTGGACTAGGCGGCCGCGTTCCAGCCGCTACAGACCATAAAAATCGTGTTATTTCATTTGATGGCCTGATGGAAAGCACAATGAAAGATCAGGGTATTTCCGGTGAAATAAACTATGATTATGATGGTATGACACTAACCTCTATCACAGCTTATCGTGATTATGAATCGAGCATGAATATTGATGCTGACTTTACAGACCGCTCCATCATTCAAAATAACGGTGAATTTACAGACCTGACTATTTTCACACAGGAAATCCGCTTGACATCAACGGGTGACAACAAGCTTGATTGGCTTGTTGGTGGTTTCTATTCCAAGCAAAATCTCGATGCAACCGATAAGGTGCGCTATGGATCAGATACCGCAGGGTACTGGAACATTTTGACAACAGCAGCGGGAGTTCCAATAACCCCATCTTCTGGCGCAACGAGCGCCATTGAAGCAGGCCTTGGCTTCCCGGCAGGGACTTTCTTCCCAGCTGGCGGTGGCATGGTTGAAGAACGCTTCATGACCAAGTCAAAATCTGTCGCTGTCTTTGGTCAATTTGACTACCATGTATCAGACAGGCTCACAGTTACTCTTGGTGCGCGTTACACTAAGGAAGATAAAGATGCAGCAGGTGAGTTTGATATCAATGATACATTCTCAGCACTCAACTTACGCACACTCGAGAATTTGATTGTTGGCATCCCGACTGGAGCAGCTCTCGCTCCCTTAGAGCCTTTCCTCGGTCAGCCCTACATAGATGATTGTGTTGTTTATGGCTGTACGCTGCCGGATGCTTTCGGGGGCACGGTTATCGACGGCGCTCTGGGCTATATGGAAGGTCTTTCAGGCATTCAGCTCTTCAAGCCGCGTCCAAATTTTGATCGCTCACGCTCAGAAGACAAGCTGACTGGTAACATCACATTTACCTATGATGTGAACGAAGACGTAAATGCTTATGCCACTATATCACGTGGTTATAAGGCGGGCGGATTTGACACATCTCGTGCAGCGGCAACGCAAGCCTATAATCCGACCGATTCAGTAACTGGCCTAACAGGCGCCGAATTCCTAGCTTTGGGCCCTGCGGACCTATTCTTGGTTCCAGATACAACGGTTGATAGCGGACAGTATGAATTTGACGCTGAGGTTATGACCAGCTTTGAAGCGGGTGTTAAGATGAATCTTCTTGATGGTCGTGGTCGCCTAAACATCGCTGTTTATAAGCAAAAAGTGCAAGACTTTCAGGTCAACGCCTTTACAGGTACTGGTTTTGAACTTCGCAATGCGGGCGACATCAACATTCATGGTATAGAATTTGATAGTGAGTGGGCTGTAAGTGATAATCTCAATGTCGTGGTAAATGGTGCCTTTAGTAGCGCAAAATTTGCTGACTATCTAGATGGCCCTTGTGTGAATGAAGACCCTGCACCAGTTTGCGATCTCTCTGACAGGACAATTTCTGACGCACCAAAGATAACACTAACTGGCCTGTTTAATTACACCCAGCCAATCTCTGATACTGTTACGGCTTTCTTCCAGGGTGAGGTTTATCATCGTAGTAGTCGCTACGTAGCGCCGGACTTTGATCCTAACTCCTATCAAAAAGCAACAACAATGCTTGGAGCTAGCATCGGCTTTACAGCTGGTGATGAAAGTCAGTGGCGGGTTACTTTGTGGGGCAAGAACCTAACCGACGTAGAATATATGCCGATTATGTTCGACTCAGTGGCGCAAGCTGGTAGCCGTAATGCTTATATTGGCGATCCACGTACATATGGAATGACCGTAGGTCTTACTTTTTAAGCCTACTTAAGGTTTAAAACACAAATTAAAGGGCGGCTGGCTTCAGTCGCCCTTTTTCTTTTGCAAATTAAATTAAGTCATGTCATCAATCTGTAATAAACTTGTAACAATACTGTAATAGTTAGACGCAATATCTTTTAACAAATTTTGGAAAATGAATATGGCAAAGCATAAGGTTGACACAGACCTCAAGAGAATTTCAAAGTTTACCGCAGGTCTTGGTAGTCAAACGAATAGCACGATGAATATCGGCATAGCTTTGATTTTTTTGCTTCTCGTACTCACCTATGCGCTTACCACACAAAACCAAGGTGAAATGGGCATGTTTGTTGTCATCGCCGGGGTTATCGGTGGTTATATGGCCATAAACATTGGTGCTAATGACGTCGCTAACAACATCGGCCCAGCCGTTGGCTCCAAGGCGCTGACGATGGCGGGTGCGCTTATTATCGCAGCCATATTTGAGGGCGCGGGCGCTATGCTGGCGGGCGGTGACGTTATCGACACCGTGCGAAAAGGCATCATCGACCCAACCGGTATTGATGATATGGTCTTTATCTATGCCATGATGGCAGCTCTCTTGTCCGCTGCGCTCTGGCTGAACCTTGCCACATGGGTTGGCGCACCCGTTAGCACAACGCATTCCATTGTTGGTGGTGTTGTCGGCTCTGGTATCGCAGCACTTGGCGCATCGGCTGTTAACTGGACGAAAATGAGCCAGATCGCAGCAAGTTGGGTAATCTCACCTTTGCTTGGCGGCATCATCGCAGCCCTATTCCTGCTCTTTATAAAAAAGATGGTCCTCTCAAAAGACGATAAGCTCGCTGCCGCGCGCACATGGGTCCCTGTTCTTGTTGGCATCATGGCTGGGGCCTTTGGCATGTATCTAACTATGAAAGGCCTTAAAAAACTCATCAAGGTAGATGCGGCTACACTTTGGTCTATCGGTTTTGCCTGCCTCTTCATCACGTGGGCTATTACCAAACCTCTTGTTAACCGCGCCTCACAAGGCATGGATAACCGTAAAAAATCTATTGCAACTCTCTTTACCATCCCGCTTATTTTTTCAGCCGCGCTCTTGTCTTTTGCCCACGGTGCTAATGATGTTGCCAATGCAGTTGGCCCTCTTGCTGCAATCGTCTCTAAGGCACAAGGTGGCGGAGAAGCTGCTAAAGTTGCTTTGCCACTATGGGTGATGATGATCGGCGCTCTCGGCATTGGTGTTGGCCTCTTGCTCTTTGGGCCGAAACTAATCAAAACCGTTGGCGGCGAGATTACCAAGCTTAATCAAATTCGTGCTTTTTGCGTGGCCTTGTCTGCTGCCATTACTGTGATTGCCGCCAGTTGGCTTGGCCTGCCCGTTAGCTCCACGCATATAGCCGTAGGTGGTGTTTTCGGCGTTGGCTTTCTGCGTGAATATCTGTCTAACAAAAACGGTGCCTCTGGAAAGCCTAATGACAATCCTGAAAAGGCTGCCAAAAAAGCTGCCAAGCGTAAGTTGGTACGACGCAAGCATCTGTTTGGCATTGCCGCCGCTTGGGTTATCACTGTGCCAGCAGCAGGCTTTTTATCAGCCGCTATCTTCTTTGTAATGACTGGGTTGTTCATGGACTAATGTAATTACAATTGTCATTCCCGGCGAGCTATAAATGGCGAGGGAAGGGAATCCATAGTAAATTGTCACCCTGAATTTATTTCAGGATATCCTTTGTAAAGCTTGATATTTCAATAGGGGATACTGCTCGCGAAGCAGACGTTTACGTCAAACAAGTTCAGTATGGCGGCTTTGCTCTAATGCGCTTCGTCCCAATTGTCGCCAACACCGCAATCAACAACCAGCGGCACATCAAGCTTGATAGCTGGGTCGCAGGCTTCCTGCATAATTTGGCGAACGACTTTTGTGGTGGCATCTATTTTAGCTTCTGGCACTTCAAACACCAATTCATCATGCACTTGCAAAAGCATTTTAACGTCACCAAGCCCAGCGTCCGCCAGTGCTTCGTCCATACGTATCATCGCGCGGCGAATGATATCGGCAGCCGTGCCTTGTATCGGCGCATTAATCGCGGCCCGCTCGCCAAACTGACGCATGGCGCCATTTTTATCACGAACATTGGGGATATGACATTTGCGCCCAAACAGGGTTTCTACATAACCACTTTCGCGGCAACTGGCGATGGTCTCATCCATATATTTTCGAATACCCGGGAACTTTTCAAAGTAGGCTTCAATATACTGCGAGGCCTCTTTGCGGCTGATACCAAGCTGACGCGCCAAACCAAAAGCAGAAATACCGTAAATAATACCAAAGTTAATCGCCTTGGCCTGACGACGCACGGTGGGGTCCATGCCTTCGATAGGCACGCCAAACACTTCGCTGGCGGTCATTGCGTGAATATCAACACCCTTTGCAAAAGCCTCTTTAAGCGCGTCAATATCCGCCATATGGGCCAGCACTCTAAGCTCGATCTGGCTATAGTCGGCGGCCAGCAACTTGCAACCCGCCTCAGGAATGAAGGCCTGTCTGATTTTACGACCATTTTCAGTGCGTATAGGAATATTTTGTAAATTAGGATCATTAGAGCTTAAGCGTCCGGTCGACGTCGCCGCCATGTGATAGCTGGTATGCACTCGCCCTGTATCTCTGTTGATGCTGGCTTGCAGGGCATCAGTGTATGTCGACTTCAGTTTAGCAAGACTGCGGTATTCAAGAACCTTAACTGGCAATGCGTGACCTTCAGCCGCCAGCGCTTCAAGCACATCAACATTGGTGGACCAAGCACCGGTTTTTTTGCTCTTCTTGCCACCCTCAAGCGCCATTTCATCAAAAAGGATTTCACCCAGTTGTTTTGGCGAATTAATATTGAAAGGTCGACCGACGATAGCATGAATTTCACCCTCAAGCCTATTTAATTCGGTTCCGAAATGATTAGATAATAGATGCAAAGCTGATCCATCAACCTTGATGCCACGCTGTTCCATTTTGGCAAGCACACTTGCGAGTGGCCTCTCTAAAGTTTCGTATACGGAACGAACATCATTATCCGACAGTCTTGGCTTTAAAATACTTGCTAGGCGCCACGTTATATCGGCGTCTTCAGCTGCATACTTGGTGGCTTTATCGAGCGGGACACGATCAAAAGTAATCGCGCTTTTACCGCTACCGATAACCTCTTTTATCGGCACTGGAGAAATATCGAGATGAATACCGGATAGCTCGTCCATGCCATGACCGTGCTTGCCACTATCCAGCGCGTAAGACATCAACATGGTGTCGTCGTATGGGCTAATTTCGATACCTTCTCTTATCAGGATCAAAAAATCATATTTGATATTTTGACCAATCTTCATCACCGACGCATCTTCTAAAAGCGGCTTGAGGGCAGCCAGTGCTGCCTTTTTATCAATCTGATCCGGCTTGGTATCGGCCGCTAACAAGTCAAGTTCGCCACTCACACCCTCGCCCACATGATCAAGCGGTATATAACAAGCACTGCCTGCTTCAACAGACATCGAAATACCAACAAGTCTTGCTGCCATGGCATTCAGCGACGTGGTCTCGGTATCCACTGCTACGGTACCCGCCTTATAGGCCTTATCAATCCAGCTTTTAAGCGCGTCCATAGTGGTCACACATTCATAATTGGTTTCA
>CBFDBT010000012.1:0-26231 GCA_965603115.1 uncultured Alphaproteobacteria bacterium | reverse complement strand
GGCCGACACGAAACCATTTTGGCAAAGCAAAAAACTTGAAGAGATGGATCGCCGTGAGTGGGAGCTGTTGTGCGATGGCTGCGGCAAATGCTGTTTACACAAACTAGAAGATGAAGATAGCGGCATTGTTTATTACACTGAAGTTGCTTGCCGTTTTATGGACCACGATACCTGTCGCTGTAGTAAATATAATGAAAGACGGCGCTATGTACCGCACTGCGTGGTGATTACGTCAGAAAATGTTGGCATGATTGATTGGATGCCATCAAGCTGTGCCTATCGGCGACTGGCAGAAGGCAAAGGATTAGCTAACTGGCACCCGCTGGTTAGTGGTGACCCTGACAGCGTTATTAAAGCCGGTATGTCGGTGTCTGGTCGCGTTGTAGGCGAGCGAGATGCTGGTGATCTTGAGGATCATTTGGTGGAATGGCCCAACGCAGAAGGATAATGATAACAAAAAACATGAGTAACATTTTAGCGCATATATTGAGCAAACCGCTTCGGCCAAAAACCACGCTTGATCTTGATGTTGGCGGGGAGCAACTGACCGCTGTTGTCCGCTGGAACGTCAAGGCAAAACGCCTAATCTTGCGCGTTGACCCGCGCAGTGGCGATCTTGCGGTCACCTTGCCAAAACGCGTGTCGCTGAAAGAGGCTAAAAAGTTTATCCATGAACGAAGCGAATGGATTAGAGATCAACGGGCTTCGATAGTTATCACCCCACCCCTTGGTTGTGGCCATGTTATAAATTTCAAAGGTCTTAGTTACACTCTTGTTTTTACTGGGGCTTCTCCGCGCGGGGTTTGGTTGGAAGAAGCCAGCATCAGGGTTGGAGGCCCCGTCGACCATGCTCCTGCACGGCTTCAGCGTTGGTTGAAAAAACAAGCGAAAGAAGCGCTTATCGAGGCAGCGCATTATCATGCAGAGGTGCTGGGCTTAGAGTTTAATTCTATAGCCGTAGGGGACACTAAAAGCCGCTGGGGCAGTTGTTCATCAAAAAAAAACCTACGCTTTTCCTGGCGCTTGATACTCGCTGAGCCGCACATTTTAAATTATGTCGCCGCGCACGAAGTTGCGCACTTAAAGGAAATGAACCATTCTCCTGCTTTTTGGTCGCTGGTGGAAACTTGCGATAGCAACTGGAAGACCCACCGTAGGTGGCTTAAAAATGAGGGTCACACCCTTTTTGCAATGGGTAATGTATAAAGCTGGATCTTTTATTATTTCTTTTTGCCAAAGATTTTTTCCCACAGGCTCTTTTTGGGTTTGTCTTCTAATGGTTCTGGCAACTTGTCATAGGTGCTACGGTATAGCTCTTGGTCGGCGTGCAGATTGCGCACGGGTCTACCAGCGTGAGCTTCTAACATAAAATCTGCCCATACGCGCGCGGGCAAGCCACCGCCTGTAACGGCCTTCATCGGTGTGTTGTCATCATTGCCAATCCAGACCCCTGTGGTGAGATCAGATGTAAACCCTGCAAACACCGCATCGCGACTGTCTTGCGTGGTGCCGGACTTGCCAGCAGCAGGGCGATCGATTGAGGCATTACGGCCACTACCCGATGTGATGACGGCCTCTAGCATTGGTGTAATTTTCTCGATGGTATCTTGGTTGATCACAAGTTTAGGGGGCTCTGTAATGTGGCGGTAGAGCACTTCACCCTCGAGTGAAGATATCTCGACAATGCCATAAGCTTTAACTTTCAAGCCGCCATTAGCAACGGCTGCGTAAGCACCAGTGAGGTCGATAAGTCGCACTTCTTCGGTGCCGAGAGGCAAGCTTGCCACCGGCGAGACATTTGTTGTGATGCCTAAGCGCCGCGCCATTTCTGCGACTTTACTGCGGCCTGTTTCTTCTGCAACTTGTACGGCAATGGTGTTAACTGAACGCGCAAAGGCTTCGGTAAGGGGCATGTCCCCATAATGTTTTCCACTATAATTTTTTGGACTCCATCCATCGACCGTAAGGGCCTTGTCATGATAGATATCACTTGGCTTTATGCCATTTTCAATCGCAGCCAGATAGGCAAAGAGCTTAAAGGTTGAGCCTGGTTGACGTTTGGCAAGAACCGCACGATTAAACTGGTTTTTGCTATAGCTATATCCACCAACCATCGCCTTGACGGCGCCGTCCAGCTCCATAGAGATGAGCGCCCCTTCACTTGCATTACGGGTGGCCCCTTCGCTTTCGAGGTGTCGGTGCAGGGCGTTGGTTGCGGCAACTTGCATTGTTGGGTCAAGCGTTGTGTGGACGATTAAAGACCGACCTTTGAACTGGAGTAACTTATCAGCTTGTTGGGTTATCCAGTCAGTGAAAAATCGTACGTTTATCCCGGGACCGCCCGAGACAATGAAGGGCATGGTTTTGGCAATGGAATCTGATTTATCTTGTGTGAGAAGGCCTGTGCTCACAAGTGCTTTTAAGACGAACTTGCCACGTTTCCATGCACCTTGCGGGTTTATGTGGGGGGCAAGGCGCGATGGGGATTGCACCACACCTGCCAGCACTGCCGATTCGGCAATGGAGAGCTCGCGGGCGCTATGGCCAAAAAATTTGCGTGAGGCAGCATCAACTCCATAAGCCCCGCCACCAAAATAAACACGGTTGAGATAAAGCGTTAGGATTTGTTGTTTGCTAAACTTTACCTCTAACCAGAAAGCCAGCAAAGTTTCTTGCGCCTTTCTTTTTATGGTGCGCTTGTGCGTCAAAAACATATTTTTTGCTAGCTGCTGCGTGAGCGTACTTCCGCCTTGCCTTAATCTGCCAGACAGCGCATTGGTCATTGCAGCACGGGCAATGCCTTTGCCGTCGATGCCAATATGATCAAAAAAGCGCCGGTCTTCTACAGCCACTATAGCCTGAATCATAGACTTGGGAATTTCACTATAGGTTAAAAAATCCCCATATATTGGACCGGTGCGAACCAGCGTTGCACCATTTTCTGCTTTGACAATGATTGAACGGATACCCGCCCCGGGCTTGGGAGGGTTTTCATAATCGGGCAGGTCATGGGCTAGATAAACAAAGAGAATTATACCAGCGATAACGATCCAAACACCTAAGACCGATAGAGCATAAAAAACAGCAGCAATGGGCCCCCGCTTAGCACGAGAGGGTTTTCGCCCATTTTTTCTCAGCGCTGAAATCTTTGGACGGTAAGTCTTTTTATTTATATTTCCTTTTAGCGCCAAAGTGCAGCCCCCTTCATTCGGCTTAGATTTTTTGACAGACATACCCTAATCTCGCTCTTCACTATCAGTATAATCATAAATAAGGCAAGTTTTTGCTGAAAAAGCATTTTTATTGACCAAACGTTCGTTTAGCTATAAAGTATTTTTATCACTCCCTATTGAGGATGCGTTGTTATGGAGAGGCTTTCCGCTTCACAGGTCATTAATTTAATCATGCCAGTGTTTAGAGATTATGGTTATGATGGCGCCAGTCTTACAATATTGGCTGAAGCCTCAGGTTTGTCTCGAGGTAGCCTTTATCATCATTTCCCAGGTGGCAAGCAAGAGATGGCGCGGGCTGTGCTATCTCGCTCTGGTGCATCGCTTGCGCGTCTAGTTATGGCGCCTCTTAATCGCAATGAACCAGTTGTGGATAGAATAAAATCAATGTTTGATGGTGTGAAAAATTATTACACAGGTGATCCACCTGTCTGTTTGATGAATAGTTTAACACTGGGAGCAGGGCGGGAGCTTTACGGTTCAGATGTTGGCGCTGCGGTAAATGCTTGGCGTATAAGTTTGGCCTCAGTATTTGTGCAAGGTGGCATGTCAGAGGATCAGGCAAAACAGGAGGCAGCTGTGACAATAGAGCGCATTCAAGGGGGGTTGATACTGGCGCGGGTTTGCGGCAATAAGACCAGCTTTGACCAAGGCCTTGATGCGCAGTCGAGCGAAATTATAGCACTTCTTTCTTGAGTGTTAATATTATCTTGACCTTTCTGGTCTTATTTAGTTATGAGTGTGACAAAATGTGGTATGATTTACCAAAAGGAATATTAAATGTTTATTGAAACTGAGCAAACACCAAACCCAGAAACTCTAAAATTTTTGCCGCAGCAAGATTTTCTAGACTCCGGCTCCGTCAATTATGCCGACCGCGAAGGCAGTGAAGGTTCACCCCTTGCATCGGAATTATTTCGTATAGAAGATGTGGCTGGTGTTTTTATCGGACAAAATTTTGTTTCAGTAACAAAAGTCGCCACATCTAGCTGGGATGTATTAAAGCCAATAGTTCTATCTTCATTGATGCAGTTTATCTCTAGCGGTCAAGCTGCGGTAGAAGCAGATTCAAATGAAATTTCATTTGAAGTAAGCGACGAGGATGCTGATGTGGTTGCCCAGATCAGCACGCTAATTGAAGAAAAAGTACGCCCATCAGTTGCGGGTGATGGCGGAGATATTGTTTTGCGGGGCTTTGAAAAGGGCATTGTTTATTTGCAAATGCAAGGCGCTTGTGCAGGTTGCCCTAGCTCGACCATTACCTTGAAACACGGCATTGAAAATTTGCTTAAATATTATGTGCCTGAAGTGATTGAAGTGCGTGCGGTTGAGTGATTGACCAAGTGTTAATCCAGTTTGCCACCCGGCATATAAAAGAACTTTCCTAACCAATACCAACGACCACCACCAGCGGGCATGGTGCAATTGATGCGACTACGCCCGTCATAAAATGGTTTATCAAAGCGAACTTCAATTCTGTTTTCACCAATTTTGAGAATATCAGCAGCCTTGCCCAAGTTGCTTGGATAGCACGAAAGTGATCTTAGATTTCGGTAATTTTCAGTAATAGTAAAACCATAAACTGGTGGGTTTGTTTCTGGTGTTAGCAAAGTATCTTGCGGTGTAACATCTTCAGTTATAATAGCTTTAGCACTGCTGATAAGGCGAAAACGTGAAAGCTCACCGTATTTTTCGTTGATTGGGAAACGCGGCAAACCAAATTGATTGCTTTTGCTATGGATGACGCTTGAATATTGAGCAAAGGCGGCCTCAAAACCTAAAGTTTTAAGCTCTTCCTGCAAAGCATGTGAATATTCACCATATGGATAAGCAAGAATTTTGGGTATTGTCCCTAACTCTTCTTCGAATCGTTTGCTCGCCCTTGCAATATCACTGCGTACAATATCGATAGGGCTGTCTACCATATGAAGGTGACTTGCTGTGTGGTGCGCAATATGAACACCTTCTTTTTGTAGCTGCCGTATCTGGTCCCATGAGAGATAGCGTTTGAGGTTGGCATCAACCGGGTCGGTAGAAACAAATAAAGTTAGCGGGATGCCTGCGGCTTTTAACCTTGGCCACCCTTCAGTTGCTATAGAGGCATAGGCATCATCAGCTGTAATGATGATTGTTTTATCGGGAATGGCCGTACCTTCTTTAAGGCTTGTTACCAGATTTGGCAGGGACATAAAATTAAAGCCGCCATTTTTGAGCAACTCGAGTTGCGCTTCAAACTGGTCTAGGCGGATATTGGTGCTGGGAACGTCATCTTCACCAAATCGGTGGTAAACCAGCACAACTGCGCTGTGGCTTTGGGCTTCATCTTGAGCCAAAGCAATAGGACTAAGATGGAAACTAGCCGCTAGAAAACTTAAGAATAATAACAATTTTAGCATATTTTCTTTACTCCCCAGTTTCATGCAAAACGGTCATTGTCTTGTTACTCTAAAGGCGACTATAGTGTTCTTATTAAAGATCACAAGTTTTAAGGTTGGTTAACAGATTTATCGCTTAAAGGAATATTAGATGAACACCTCCATAGGCAGCCCTGCCCTCGACCAGTTATTTGACAATGCCCGCACGTATAATGCATGGCAGGACACGCCCGTTAGTGATGATTTGCTTGTAGAGTTATATGACCGCATGAAAATGGGACCTACCAGTGCAAACTGTTGCCCAGCGCGATTTATATTTGTAAAGTCTGATCAGGCTAAGCAAAAACTTAAGCCTTATCTTGCAGAGGGTAATGTTGAAAAAGTTATGATGGCCCCTGTAACAGTTATTATTGGTCAGGATTTGGATTTTGCCAGTTCACTGCCAAAATTGTTCCCGCATGCGCCCGATGCATCAACGTGGTTTGATGATATTAGCGTGCGTGATGATACTGTTTTTCGCAATTCGACACTTCAGGGTGCCTATTTGATGTTGGCCGCAAGGGCACTGGGTCTTGACTGTGGTCCGATGTCAGGGTTTGACAAAGAGGGAGTGGACAATGTGTTTTTTAAAAACACCAAGGTTAAATCCAATTTTATCTGCTCGCTTGGCTATGGCAGCGAGGAAAATTTGTTCCCGCGCAGTCCCAGATTTGATTTTGATGAAGTTTCGACAATAGTTTGATGAGTAGAGAAATGATCATATTGGCTATCGACACTAGTCAAAAGGCTTGTTCTGTTGCCCTATGCCGCGGTGACACGCTCATCGCAAATCAATCTGAAATGTTAGGGCGAGGTCACGCAGAGCGCCTATTGCCGATGATTGATGAAATGTTGGCGGCCCATGATGTAAAATACACAGATATTGACCGGCTTGCGGTGATCACAGGCCCTGGTGCATACACAGGTGTGCGGGTAGGTGTTGCGGCAGCGCGTGGTTTGGCGCTCGCTGACAAAATTCCTTGTCTAGGGTTTACATCTCTCGAAGTTGCTATGGCAAGTGGCGGGTTAGCTGATGGCCTTATTCTATCAACCGTTGCTGGTCGTGGGGATACAGTTTTCGCACAAATATTTACAAAACAAAACGGTAAGGTTTCGGACTATAAAGCGCCGCGTTCCATAACATTAGATGAGGCGAGGTCGTGCGGTGCCGATCATATCATTGGCAGTGGTCGCGTGCAGCTTGGTATTGATAATGAAATATCGCAAGACCATATGCCAAATTGTTATCGCCTTGCGCTATTGGCAAGTCGCGCTGACCCCGATGCCCATCCAGCGGAGCCGACCTATTTTCGTGCTGCAGATGCTTTGCCGGCTAAAGTTATTTTTGAAGTGATGGATTAGGCATTTTGATATGGTTATAATAGAACCAGCAACCACCGGCCATATAGACGCTATGGTCACCCTGCATGCGACGAGCTTTGCCAGTGGTCAAGAGCGCCACTGGAGCCACGAAGATTTTGAATCCGCTTTATCAATGACAGGCATGACAGGTCTTTTATTAAAAGATGAGGACACATGGGCTGCCTTTTATTTATTTAGGCAAATAGTCGATGAAGCGGAAATAATCTTACTGGGCGTTGATCCATCATTTCAAAGGCAGGGATATGCTTCTCAGTTGTTAGAAAGTGGATTTGAGATTATGCAAAAAACAGGGACTGTCAAACTGAGCCTCGAGGTTCGAGAAGATAATTATGCTGCTATGCATTTCTATGAGACCTATGGATTTGAAAAAGCGGGCCTGCGTCGTGCTTATTATCATTTGTCTAATGGACAAAGAAAAGATGCAATTTTGTATTCATTGAATATTAGGTAGCATTATTTAATTTTCACTGTACTACTTTTTAAGTGACTGAATTGAGTTCATCTAATTACTCTAAAAACAGTATACAGCTGCTTTGTTTAAAGTAGATATTTAACTATTTTCTCGTAAATACCATTTAAATAAACGTTCTCCCATGAATTAACCCTTGCTTTTCTAGCCAATGTTTATATATGATATAATCGCTCATATTTTAATTTACTTCAAATTAGCTGAGTAAGGTGGGGTTAAAATAGATTTACATAAGTGAGATGCATATTTATGGCTGAAAAAATTAAAATTAAGATGTCCAACGCGGATATTCTAGTATTAACGAGTGATATTGTAGCTTCTCATGTTGCCAACAACACTGCAACTCTTGAAGAATTACCTACAATTATTGAACAAGTTTTTTATTCTTTGAAAAATTTAGATGGTGGCGCTGCTACACAGGAATCGCACCACTTACGACCCGCTGTGCCAATAAAAAAATCTATCACGCCAGATTATATTATCTGTCTTGAAGACGGCAAAAAATTAAAAATGATGAAGCGTCACCTTAATAGTAAATTTGGTCTAACACCTGATGCCTATCGCCAAAAATGGGGATTGCCATCTGATTATCCTATGGTAGCCCCAAATTATGCTGATCGTCGCCGCGTGCTTGCAAAAGAAATTGGCTTGGGCCGTGGAAAGAAGAATGTTCATCCACACTAGGGTTTAAAGTGTTTTAAAACCAAAGAGGCCTCCTCTTTGGTTGCGTAACTTTTCCTGGTGCAAAATGAAATTATTTGGCATGGGTGATCTTCGTGCTATATACACTCCTACACACATATACATTAGATTGATTTTGGGGATATTCATGGCGGATATGATGACTGACATTGAAGATTTATGTCAGAAAAAAGGACTAAGGATGACGGACCAGCGTCGTATTATTGCGCAGGTGCTGAGCAAAGCAGAAGATCATCCTGATGTTGAAGAAGTTTATAAGCGTGCCAGTGACGTGGATTCTCATATCAGCATCGCGACCGTATATCGCACCGTGAGACTTTTTGAAGAAGCGGGCATTCTAGAAAGACATGACTTTAGAGATGGCCGCTCTCGTTATGAACCAGTATCTGATGAGCATCATGACCATTTAATTAATATAGAAACAGGGGAAGTGATAGAGTTTCATCTCGAAGAGATTGAACAATTGCAAGATGATATTGCAAAAAAGCTCGGGTTTAAACTGGTTGATCATCGCATGGAGCTTTACGGCGTTCCGATTAAAAAGGAGTAAAGCTCCTGTCGACTGAAGAGCAGTATTTGGGGCGCAAGGAAAGACCCAACCCCATACAAACAAAAGAGCCTATACTTCGACCGTTTATGGCGTTTATAGCGGCTCTGTCTTTCGTGCTTACCACCCTTCCTATTCAGTATCTACTGGTCACATTTAAAAGCAAACATTGGTGGACTTTACCGTCTTTATGGCATCGATTCATTACGAATCAGGTTAATGTAAATGTTACTATTAAGGGTGAAATGGTAATAGACAAGCCAACCTTGTTTGTTGCAAACCATTTATCGTGGGCCGATATTTTTGTGCTGGGAGGTCATTGTAAAAACTCAGGTTTTGTTGCTAAAGCAGAAATCGAAACCTGGGGCTTTATAGGCTGGCTCGCAAAAATGCAACATACACAATATGTTAATAGAGGCATGCGCACCGACAGTAAACGCCAGCGTGATCGTTTGATACAATCGGTTCACGCAGGCCGTAATTTGATATTGTTCCCCGAAGGCACGACAACAGATGGCAATAAAGTAATAACTTTTAAGTCGACTCTTTTTTCAGTTGCAGAGGAATTGTCTGCCGTTGAGCATGATATGGTTATACAGCCAGTGACGCTCAGTTATGTTGAGATGCACGGTATTCCCGTTGGGCGCGCTCGCCGCCCATTTGTCGCATGGATGGGAGAAGTGGGTATTTTGCATCATTTTCGTCAACACTTCAGGCATGGGCGAATTGAGGCGCTGGTAGAATTTCACGAGCCTATACATTATGACGATTTCCCGTCACGTAAAGCGGTTGCGAACTACTGTCGGGATCGTGTTCAGGAAGGTCTGGAAAGATCCCATAAAGGGCACCTTAGGGATACTTTAGAATAATCACTATTTTGTTATGGGAACATTAGGAAACAAGATATTGACTCTGTCAGCGTGCGAGCTATGCTCCGGCTCCTTTTGAGCCTATAGTAGCGCCTCATAATTTGCGGCAAAGAGAGACAAACTCAGTGACAAAAAAGCTTTTTATTAAAACATATGGTTGCCAGATGAATGTCTATGACAGCGAGCGCATGAATGACGTGCTGCAAGCTGAAGGCTATGAAACTGCAGAAAGTGTCGAAGAGGCTGATTTGGTAGTCCTCAATACCTGTCATATTCGGGAAAAAGCCGCTGAAAAAGTGTATTCTGAAATTGGCCGTCTGCGTCAACTCAAAGATCAGCGCTCACAAGATGGCAAAGATATGTATATTGCAGTCGCCGGCTGTGTGGCACAAGCTGAGGGCAAAGAGATGATGCGGCGTGCCCCGTCAGTAGATATGGTTTTTGGCCCGCAAACCTATCATCGTTTGCCGGATATGTTGAAAAATGCGGAAGAACAGCGCAAAGACAAAAAAAGTGCGCGTGTGCTTGATACAGACTTTCCCGTAGAGGCTAAGTTTGACTTCTTACCCGAGGAGTCTGAGAGTAAAGGGCCAACTGCTTTTCTTACCATTCAAGAAGGCTGTGACAAGTTTTGTACGTACTGCGTTGTTCCTTATACGCGCGGCGTGGAATTTTCTCGGCCAGTTAAAGATGTGCTAGATGAAGCGCAGCGGTTCGTGAGTGCTGGAGCGATAGAAATTACTTTTCTAGGCCAAAACGTTAACAATTATGAAGGTGCAGACCTTGGTGCCGGTACTGTTAGCTTGGCGGAACTGATTAAAAGGGCAGCCGATATTGAAGGGCTTGAGCGCATTCGCTACACAACAAGCTATCCACGCGACATTACTGATGAACTCATCGCTGTGCATGGAGAAATTCCGCAGTTAATGCCCTATCTTCATCTACCCGTACAATCTGGGTCTGACCGGGTTTTGCAGTTGATGAACCGCAAACATAGTGTTGAGCGTTACTGTGAAATTGTTGATAAACTGAGATATGTTCGCCCGGATATTGCTTTATCATCCGATTTTATTGTCGGATTCCCGGGAGAAACAGATGAGGACTTTGAGCAGACAATGAAGCTTGTGAGCAACGTTAAATATGCGCAGGCTTATAGTTTTAAATATTCTCCACGTCCAGGCACCCCTGCAGCATTGATGGAAGACCAAGTGCCAGAGCATATTAAATCAGAGCGATTGCAGGCTTTGCAAGCCGAGATAAACCGCCATCAAATTGCCTTTAATGAAGCCAGTATAGGCAAGAGAGTTTCAGTTCTTTTAGAACGGTCAGGAAAACAAGAAAGCCAAATGATTGGACGCAGTGCTTTTATGCAGTCAGTTTATGTTGATTTATCTGACTATAAGCTGGACGATAAAGGCTCTGCGCAGTACACTGACCTTATGGGCCGATTAATTGATGTGGATATCATAGAAGCTGGACCCAATAGTTTACGAGGGCGAATCATCGCCTGACCCTTATCTTGACTTTAGGAGCTGAAAACAACATTGAGTATTCAAAAACAATCAAGTCATCCTGACCGTCTGGTTCTTGATTTTGAAGACAATCGGTTACTTACAACCGTTTTTGGCGAACATGACCGTAATTTAGCCCGTATAGAACAACGCCTTGGTATCGTTATTGTTAACCGAGGCAACCGTGCAGCTCTAGAAGGCACCCCTGAGCGCCGCTTGATTGCCAAGCGGATTTTGGTTGATTTATATGATATGGCCAAGCGCGGTCAGCAAATTGACCTTGGTACGGTAGACGGTGTTATCCGAATGGCAGAAGATGGTTTGAGTAGTCAGGACATTCAGTCCCCGATAAAGCCAGTTAAAATTGATAGTAAAAAAACGCCAAAAGGCGGACCCACTATTTCCACCCGCAATAGGGTAATCACACCGCGCTCACCGGCCCAATCTGACTATATGTCGAAGCTGATGGCATCTGAAATGGTTTATGGTGTGGGCCCCGCAGGAACTGGAAAAACTTATCTTGCAGTCGCGGTGGCGATTTCAAAAATGTTGTCGGGTGAGGTAGAACGCATAATTTTGTCGCGCCCAGCTGTTGAAGCGGGTGAAAATTTAGGCTTTTTACCGGGTGACCTTAGAGAAAAAGTAGACCCCTATTTGAGACCACTATATGACGCGCTCTATGACATGCTCCCTGTGGAGCATGTTGAGAAATATATTGCCAGCAATCAAATAGAAATCGCGCCACTCGCTTATATGCGGGGTCGCACGTTATCGAATGCTTTTGTCATTCTCGATGAGGCTCAAAATACGACCACTATGCAAATGAAGATGTTTTTGACACGGTTTGGAGAAAATTCTCGCATGGTGATAAATGGGGACCCGTCTCAGGTTGATTTGCCCGATGGCGCGCCTTCTGGTCTTGCCCATTCGATGAATACACTTGAAGGCGTGGACGGTATAGAGTTTACGCACTTTACGTCTAAAGATGTTGTGCGCCATCCTTTGGTAGGCCGCATTGTTGATGCTTATGATAAGGTTGAAAAGCCTGTGGTGAAAATATCCCGCAGACGGACAACACCTAAAGGCGCTATGTCTCTCGAAAAAATATTAAAGGGTGGTGAGGATGTTGTTGGCGATGAGTGATCAGCCTAAAGACTTAATGTCTAAGGCAGGGCGAGGGTCTCCAATAGAGCTAATTCTATCAGATTCTGTAGAGCTTTATGTTGATATTGCTTGTGACGACTGGGAGGGTAAGCCTGATATGGTCGAGTTGGTGCGAGGCTGTGTGGCTGCTGTACTTGCTGGATTTGTTGACGCAGACACACCCTTAGAGCTTTCAGTACGATTAACAGATGACGCGGAAATAAAGCAATTAAACTGTGAGTTTCGAGGCCAGAATAAGCCGACAAATGTTTTATCTTTTCCATGTTTTGAAGGGCGTGAATTACAAGATGCCTTTGCCTCGGCAGCACCGGGTGGGCCACCAGTGATGTTGGGGGATATTATCATAACACACGGTGTTACGGCTGAGGAAGCCATAGAGCAGGGCAAATCTTTTACAGACCATGTATCCCACCTTGTGGTACATGGTCTCTTGCATCTGATGGGCTTCGACCATATTGAAGACCGTGAGGCGAATGAAATGGAAACACAGGAAAAAAATATTTTGGCGTCCCTAGCAATAGATGACCCATACAAAGGAAATAATTAAGGTGTCCGGTAAAGCTGATAGTTGGGGCGATATTTTCCACGCATTGAAGGAATTTTTTGGCATTAAACCTGCTGGTGCAAATTTGAAATCCAGCCTGGAAGAAGTCATAGAAGAGCACGCCAGCGAAAAGACCGACCAGTCATTGAGTGATGATGAACGTACCATGCTGCGTAACATCCTTGAATATGGTGAATTGAGAGTTGATGATGTGATGGTGCCAAGGGTGGATGTTGTTGCTATACCCCATGACACCAACTTTGATGACTTAACGCGCATGTTTGCCAGTGCAGGGCATAGTCGCCTGCCAGTTTACAAAGATACCCTCGATGATATTATAGGCATGGTCCATGTTAAAGACGCAATGATGGTAATAGCTGAAAAAGGCCAAAAGGAAGCAGCAACAACTACTATCAGCTCTTTCCAGCGCCCTGTGCTTTTTGTTCCTGCTGCCATGAAACTTCTCGACCTGCTGGCTAAGATGCGATCCAACCGGATGCATATGGCAATTGTGGTGGATGAATATGGCGGCACGGACGGTCTGGTTACTATTGAGGATTTGGTTGAAGAGATTGTCGGCGAGATTGAAGATGAACATGATACTGCCGATATCATGGAGCTTAAATCCCTTGGGAATGGCAATTTTGATGCTGATGCGCGCTTAGAAATTGATTTCTTGCAGGAAGAGCTCGGTGTTGATCTTCTTGAGGATGAAGAAGAAGATGTCGATACACTTGGAGGATTGGTTATTGCTCAAGCAGGTCGTGTGCCTGAAATTGGTGAGGTAATAAGTCATGCTAGCGGCTATCGCTTTGAGGTGGTGGACGCCAGCCCGCGGACTATTTACAAATTACGCATCTACGCGCCGGGCCAGTAAAGGGCTCCGTGGGGAAATGAAAATGCGCAATATCAAGCAATTGGCTTTTTCTTTTTTTGAAGGCCCTGAGAACAGAAAGCCTTATGCCCTATATTTTTTCTTAATGGTGTTGGGCGTTGGTTTTTCATATGCTTTTCAGCCTTACAATATGGCGCCCGTTGTTTTTCTTATTATGCCTCTGCTTGTCTGGATTATCGATCGTGCCCCAAATACTCGTGAGGCTTTCGCTCGCGGTTGGTTCTTTGGGTTTGGTATGTTTATCAACGGGATGAGCTGGGTTGGTTATTCTTTTACAATGCAAGATGAAGTACCAGAGTCGCTGGCACCCATTGCCGTAGTGGCTCTTGCGGCTGTTCTTGCGGCCTTTAAGGGGCTTGCTTTTGCTCTTGCCAAACGCTTGGCGGTGTCAGGTGTTATGCGTATCGTTAGTTTTACATGTGCTTGGATGATTGCTGAAACATTGCAAGGGTCACTCTTTACCGGACTGCCGTGGTTGCTTGTGGGCAGTATGTGGGCTGATTGGACTGCGATGTTGCAAGGGGCTGCGCTGGTTGGAGTATACGGCTTAAGTTTAGTTACAGTTTTTATTGCCGCGTCTCCTGCGCTTTTTTTAGAGCCAGAACCCACTAATGTTAGTCGGTGGACACCCGTGGCAGCAATGGGGTTACTGATTGTTTGGGCGGGCTTTGGTATTGGTCGTTTGAACATAACTGAGGTTGATGTATTTCCGGGTTTCAAGATGCGCTTGGTACAAGCCCGTATTGAACAACAAGACAAATGGCTGAGTTATCTACTGGAAGATCACTTTAGTGAACATCTTAAGCTTACTCGTCAGGGGTCAGCCAGTGGCAAGGCTGAAAATATTGATTTGATTATCTGGCCTGAAACAGCCGTGCCGGAAAACCTCAGCCTTAGATCTTCGCTGATGCGATATAGGCTTTCTCAACTTGTGCCGCGTGGCGGGCATATTATCACTGGTGCGCCTCGCATAATGGCTAATGAAGATGGCAGCCGGCGGATTTATAATAGCCTTTTTGCATTAGATGAACAGGCCGATGTTGTCGCACAATATGATAAATTTCACCTCGTGCCTTTTGGCGAATATCTGCCTTTTGGGTCTTTCCTTAGGCTCTTTGGTCTGGACCAACTGACGGGTGGAGGCGAAGGTTTTAGGCAGGGGCCGGGACCGCGCACCATCACAATTGATGGCGTGCCAGCCTTTTCTCCGCTTATATGTTATGAAGTTATTTTCCCTGACAAGGTCAGTGATTGGCAGGACCGTCCCGAATGGCTGTTAAATGTGACAAACGATGCTTGGTTTGGACTGAGCGAAGGGCCGTATCAACATCTTGCTTTGGCGCGTATGCGAGCCGTTGAAGAAGGCTTGGCTATGGTGCGAGTTGCAGGTAGTGGCATCACTGCGGTCATTGACCCTCTAGGTAGGAATATTGCCAGTATGCAAGTTGGTTCCAAAGGTATTATTGATAGTAGTTTGCCAATGCCACTCAAAGATTTGCCCACGTTGGGTATAAAAAAACGTAATATAAACATGACCTTATTGGTCTTGCTAACGGGACTATCCCTTATCACGAGAATAAAAAACAAGAAAAGTTACCAGTGATTTGTATTTACTCATTTTTTTAAGCGTATGTTAGGTTTTCATTTGTTTTCATCATAAAACAATCGTATTTGATTAATGAGCGGTTAGTAATATCTATGTATAGTTACAGCGTGTGTAAGGAGGTAGTTTTGGCAGACCCAGTTGATATTCATGTAGGTGCACGAGTAAGGTTACGGCGTACATTATTGGGAATGAGTCAGGATACTCTTGGGAAAGCTTTAGGACTAACATTCCAGCAAATTCAAAAATATGAGCGCGGCGCAAACCGAATGGGGTCTAGTCGATTATTTAAAATCGCCAACCTTTTGCAAGTTGATGTTTCTTATTTTTTCGATGAAATGCCAGAAGGTATGGGCTCCCAGCCAGTTGGCATGAGTGAAGAGCCCACCATTTTTCAAGACGGTCATATCCTACGACGTGAAACGCTAGAGTTGGTAAGGTCATACAATGACATAAAAGAGCCCGAGGTTCGCAAGCGACTTTATGACTTACTTATTGCTATCGGCGAAGCGCAATTATCTGAAGATTAAAACTCTATTGCACCCGCGGGATTGATGATGTAAAGACCGCCCATGATGCAAGATAAAAAGCAATCCAAATCAGAACCAAAAACCGAGCTTGGCGTTTATACGCGTCCGGCAGAAAAGTTTTATGGTCGCCGTAAAGGGCATAGCCTGTCAGACAGGCAAAACACTTTAATCGATGAGCTGTTGCCACGTCTTTGTATTAAACTCGAAAACAGCCAAGACCACGCATTGGATGCCGCGGCTTTGTTTCAGCATTCTCCTAAAGAGATATGGCTTGAGATAGGTTTTGGCAAAGGTGAGCATATGGCTTGGCAAGCAGAACAAAATCCCGATGTTGGTTTTTTTGGCTGTGAACCTTATCTAAACGGCGTTGTTGGATTGCTGGATCGTATTGAAAAAAATGCCATTGGTAACATTCGCATATATGATGACGATGCCCGCCATTTGCTGGAAAAGTTACCAGATGCCTCTGTGAGCAAGCTATTTTTATTGCATCCTGACCCGTGGCCCAAGCGTCGACACGCCAAGCGTCGGTTTATCAATAATGGCAACCTTGATGAGATAGCACGGGTCTTAAAGCCCGGTGGAGAGTTTCGTGTTGGTACTGATGATCCGACATATCGTGAATGGACTGCAATTGTTATGTCTAAGCGTGACGACTTTGAGTGGCTAGCTGAAAAATCTGAAGACTGGAATAATCGCCCAGAAGATTGGCCAGAAACAAGATATAATGCAAAGGCAAACAAGCAAGGTCGCCCTGCTGTTTATTTTAGATTTAAGCGGTTGGCAAAAATACTCTGAAAAGGGCTGGAAAAGACTTGCCTTTCTAGCGCGGCGGGGCTATAGAGAAGGCCGCTTCTCCTAAAATTAGTTGAGACTTTAGGGAGTGGGACCTGGTCCCACGCTGTTAGTGCTGTGTATGGAATGTTTGCCGCAAGGCTTGAGAAGCAAAGAAGGAGAGTGGTATGGACCCGTCTGCTAAAGTGGTTCAGATCATAGAAGATGCTACTACCTCGATGGGGTTTGAGTTGATTCGCGTCACATTTGGCGGTGGTCGAGTTCAGACCCTACAGATAATGGCTGAAAATCCCGACGGCACTATGCTGGTCGATGATTGCGCCCGTCTGAGTCGAGAGATATCTGCCCTTCTTGATGTTGAGGACCCTGTGTCGGGAGAGTATATGCTGGAGGTGAGTTCACCGGGCATTGATCGACCGCTTACGAGGGAAAAGGATTTTGTTAAATGGTCCGGGTTTGATGTGAAAGTCGAATTTCGAACCGGCAATGAAGATGGACGGCGCCGTTTTAAGGGCCGACTAAATAGTCTTGAGGATGGTATGATCCGCATGACAACAGTGGAAGGCGAAGATATTGCCATGCCATTTGATGACATGTTAAAGGCGAAATTGTTACTGTCTGATGAATTACTGAAGGCAGCGACGAATGGTTTTAAGGGTTATCCTGCTGAGCAGGGTGCCAAGGAATAATGGGCCAAGTGGCCACAACGTTGGAGTGATGAAGATGGCAGTAGGTGTAAGTGCCAACCGTCTTGAGCTACTACAAATCGCTGATGCGGTTGCGCGCGAGAAGTCAATCGATCGCGAAATTGTATTAGAGGCGATGGAAGAAGCTATCCAGAAAGCAGCACGATCTCGCTATGGTGCTGAAAATGAAATTCGTGCACAAATCGACCGCAATACTGGCGACATTCGCCTGTTCCGCGTTGTCGAGGTTGTCGAGGTTATTGATAATCCGCCAGTTCAAATTTCACTTGAAGACGCGCGCCTAGATAAAGAGGATGCTGAGATCGGTGATTTTCTCGCTAGCCCGCTACCGCCAATGGATTTTGGCCGCATTGCCGCGCAAACTGCCAAGCAGGTTATTGTGCAAAAAGTGCGCGATGCTGAGCGTGAGCGTCAATTTGAAGAATATAAAGACCGAGTTGGCGAAGTTATTACTGGCGTGGTCAAGCGTGTTGAATATGGCAATGTCATTGTAGATTTAGGTCGGGCGGAAGCTATCATGCGCCGTGATCAGGTTATTCCACGCGAGCACATTCGTCAAAGCGAGCGTATTCGTGGCTTTATTTATGATGTGCGCCGTGAAAACCGTGGACCACAAATTTTCATGTCTCGCACTAAACCTGAATTTATGGCGCAGCTTTTTGCTCAAGAAGTGCCTGAGATTTATGATAATATCATTGAGATTAAAGCTGTAGCGCGTGACCCTGGCAGTCGTGCCAAAATTGCTGTTGCAAGTGCGGATTCAAGTATTGACCCTGTAGGGGCTTGTGTTGGTATGCGTGGTAGTCGTGTTCAGGCTGTGGTTAATGAGCTTCAGGGCGAGAAAATTGATATCATTCAATGGTCTCCTGATTTTGCCAGTTTTATCGTTAATTCCCTTAAGCCCGCTGAGGTTGCTAAAGTGGTTATCGATGAAGAAGGCGAGCGTATTGAGGTTGTTGTTCCTGATGAGCATCTCTCCCTAGCGATTGGTCGTAGAGGGCAAAATGTACGTTTGGCAAGCCAGCTAACGGGTTGGGCTATTGATATTTTGACCGAGCAGGAAGAATCAGACCGTAGACAAGAAGAGTTTCTTGCTCAAACCAAAGCTTTTGTTGAAGCCCTTGATGTGGATGAAACATTAGCGCAGCTCTTGGTAGCTGAAGGCTTTTCTGATCTTGAAGAGGTTGCCTTTGTCGAGCCTGCCGAGTTACTTGGAGTTGAAGGCTTTGACGATGATCTCGTTGAAGAACTTCAGCGCCGTGCACAGGATCATTTGGGTAAAGAAGCTGCCGCAGCTGATGAGCGTCGCCGTGAACTCGGTGTTGAAGATGCGCTTGCGGATATAGAAACTTTCACACCGCAAATGCTGGTTGCTCTTGGTGAGGCCGAAGTTAAAACTCTAGAAGACCTTGCAGGCTGTGCCGCAGACGAGGTAACATCAAAAGTTGATGGTATTTTGCGTAATTTTGCTATCGAAGAGGCAACTGCGAGTGCTATCATTATGTCAGCGCGTGTTGCGCTTGGCTGGATCAGTGAAGAAGACCTTGTTGCTCAAGCTGAAGAGGCCGAAGAAGCCACGGAAACAGGTGACGAGGAACCGCCAGCTGTGACGCCTTCTGGTGAGGAAGCGGAAGGTTAGGAGAAAGCTTTTGACTGCTAATGCTAAAGCGGACGGTGAACGCCGCTGTGTGCTCAGCCAAATGAGCAAAGCAGGAGTAGAGCTGATAAGAATGGTTCAGGGGCCCGATGGCTGTTTGGTTCCTGATGTTAAAGGTAAGTTACCCGGTCGAGGGATGTGGATTTCCCCTGACAGGATTTTGATTGAAAAAGCGATTGATGACGGTAGTTTGATAAAAGCTGCAAGCAGGGCTTTAAAACAGTCAATAAAGAAAGATCAGATACCGAGTGATCTGGCTGATATAATGGAACGGTTACTGGCTAAACAGGCGTTAGCGCGTTTGGGAATTGAAAAAAGAGCGTCTCACATTGTGAGTGGCTTTGAAAAGGTTCGGTCAGAATTAAGAGGTAAGAAACGACCTCTTTTGTTGATAAACGCCAGAGATGGCGCAGAAGACGGAAAACACAAATTGTCTGCTCTTGCAGTAGCAATTGGTGTAAAGGTGGTCGAAATTTTCGACCGAGAAGAATTGAGTTTGGCACTTGGCCGTGAGAATGTGGTACATGTAGTATTGCTGAGCGGTGGTGCTAAGAGTCGGTTGATAGCCGATGTGGATAGATTAGCTGGCTTTCGGCCAAATGCTATGTCAACGGACAAAGCAGACCATAACGACGAAGAGTGTTTATGAGCGACGATAAAAAATTAACCCTGTCTAGTAGTACACTGGGTGTCTCCAAAGGTGCTGATGCCTCTACGGTTAAGCAGAACTTTAGTGGTGGCCGCGGTAAATCCGTTGTTGTGGAGCGTAAAAAGAAACGCACTCTCACTATGGGTGGTGCTGCGAGTGGCAAGCCTAAAACAGC
Organism: uncultured Alphaproteobacteria bacterium; assembly: GCA_965603115.1. Lineage (GTDB taxonomy): Bacteria > Pseudomonadota > Alphaproteobacteria > Sphingomonadales > Kordiimonadaceae > CBFDBT01. The sequence continues at coordinate 6,387 of CBFDBT010000012.1, read as the reverse complement.
TTCGCCAGATACCCACGCGTTCGTGGTGAAAAAGCCAGCAAGCGAATCAAAGAAGACTAAGACTTCAGCGTCTGGAAAAACTTTGAGCAGCGCCGAGCAGGCGACGCGCATGGCCGCTCTTGATGCATTCCGTAAGGATGAAGAAGTCAAGAAGCTGAAAGAGGATGAATTTGCGGCTGAAGCTGAAGCGCGCAAAGCCAAGGAAGACGCTGAAAAAGCTAAATCAGAAGCAACTTCGGCTGCTGCTGCTGAAATTGCTGCTGCTGAAGATGCTGAAAAGCAAGCCAACAAATCCCCTGAAGAGATAGCTGAAGAAGCGGCGTCTGAAGATGCACGCAAACTGGCTGAAGAGGCTGCTAAAAAAGCATCCGAGGCCAAAGTACGCAAAATTGCCGAAGCAGAAGCTCAAAGTAAGCTGGACCAGGATGAAAAGGCCGTTGAACTGCGCAAGGCAGAAGAGGCACGAAAAATTGCCGATGCGCAACTGGCAGCCTCTAAAGCTGAAGAAGATAAAGGCCACCACCGGAAAAAAGGTAAGGCTAAAATCACGAAAGCGACGCAAGTCCAACAACAAAAAACAGCGCGCAATGCAAATCAGCGCCGTCGTTCTGGTAAACTTAGCGTTACAATGAATTTTGATGACGATAACGTTCGCACACGTTCACTGGCTGCTTATAAGCGTGCTCAGGCTAAAATTAAGCGTGCGCAAACGGGAGAAGTAGAGCAGAAAACGCGCGAAGTTATTATTCCTGAAGTGATCACGGTGCAAGAGCTTGCCAACCGCATGGCAGAAAAAGCCCGCGATGTTTTCAAGGTACTCAAAACCCTTGAGGTCGAATTTGAAGACCGTGAAAGCGAACTTGATCAGGATACTGCACAGTTGGTTGTTGAAGAGTTTGGCCATAGTGCTCATCGTGTGCTTGAATCTGATATTGAAATTGGATTGATGGGTGAAGAAGATTCCGATGAAAACATGACCCCTCGTGCGCCGATTATCACGGTTATGGGTCATGTTGATCATGGTAAAACGTCACTACTTGATGCGTTGAGAAAAAGCGATGTTGTTGCAGGTGAGGCCGGCGGCATCACTCAGCATATTGGTGCTTATCAGATTAAAAATGAAGCGGGTGAAATGGTGACCTTCCTAGATACACCAGGTCACGCTGCCTTTACGCATATGCGCGCACGCGGTGCCAGCGTTACAGATATTGTCATACTTGTTGTGGCAGCGGATGACGGTATCATGCCGCAAACCATCGAAGCGATTAACCACGCCAAAGCTGCTGAAGTTCCTATCATTGTTGCTATTAATAAAATTGATGCGCCAGGCGCTAATGCCGACAAAGTGCGTCAAGAATTGTTGCAGCATGAAGTTGTTGTTGAAGCCTTCCAAGGTGACACTATGGACGTTGAGGTTTCGGCTCTTAAAGGCACTAACCTAGATAAGCTCGCCGAGGCAATAAGCCTGCAAGCTGAAATTCTTGAGTTAAAAGCTAATGCAGATCGTGACGCTGAAGGTGTGGTGATTGAGGCTAAGCTTGAAAAGGGCCGTGGTCCCGTTGCGACACTTCTTATTCAACGCGGAACTCTAAGAGTTGGCGATATTTTTGTTGCTGGCTCCGAGTGGGGCAAGGTTCGCGCTATTATAAACGATCACGGCGAGCGCGTAAAAGAAGCTGGACCATCTCAGCCTGTTGAAGTGCTTGGCCTTAGTGGCGCACCAAATGCTGGCGATGACTTTGGTTCGGTCGTTAGTGAATCCCGCGCTCGAGAAATTACCGAGTACCGTCAAAATGTTACCAAGAAAAAAATAGTAGAGGCAGCAGGCCCGAAAACACTTGAAAATATGTTTGCCAAGCTTAAAGAATCTGAGATGGAGACATTCCCGATCATTCTTAAAGCTGATGTTCAGGGATCAGTTGAAGCGTTAGTGGCAGCTCTTTCCAAAGTTGGAAGTGATGACATTAAAACCAATATTTTACATGCGGCAGCTGGTGGCATAACCGAAGCAGATATTACCCTTGCCAATGCGTCCGACGCTTTGGTGATAGGATTTAATGTGCGACCAAATTCAGCTGCAAAGCGCGCAGCTACCCAAGACGGCGTAACGATTAAATATTATTCGGTCATTTATGACGTCATCAACGATGTGCGCGATGCTATGTCTGGTCAACTTGGACCTGAGTATGAAGAAAATGTTCTGGGCCGTGCTGAGATCAAAGACGTCTTTAGTGCTGGTAAAACAGGCAAGGCTGCTGGTTGTATTGTTACTGACGGTCATATACGTAATGACCTTAAAGCCCGCATTTTGCGTGATGATGTGATTATTTACACCGGTCAAATCAATAATCTGCGTCGTTTTAAAGACGATGTGAAGAAGGTTGATTCTGGACAGGAATGTGGATTGACCTTTGAAAATTTCTCCGACATGAAAAGCGGCGACTTTCTCGAGGTCTATGAATTAAACGAGATTGAACGCAAGATGAACTAGGGCCTATGTCCAGCCATCAAGCCTTCTTCCTCTTAACATTCATATATAGCAAGCAGCTATAAGGTTATCGAAATGGGTAAATCTCAACGGGATTCAAATGAAAAGGCACCCTCACTGCGTTTGCTGAGGGTATCTGAGAATGTGCGTCATGCGATTGCGACGATTATCGCGCGCGGTGATGTTCATGACCATGACCTTGCAGGTGTTTCTATCACTGTGAGCGAAGTGCGTGTCAGTCCAGATATGCGCAATGCTAAGGTCTATATCATGCCTCTTGGCGGTGTTGATCAAGAGAAAGTTATTAAGGCACTCAATAAAGCAGGCCCCTATATTCGTGGTCAACTTAGCAAGCGCGTGCGTATGAAATATTTACCGCGCCTCGCTTTTCGTCTTGATGAGAGCTTTGATGAAGCCAGTCACATTCAAGAGCTACTCGCAGACCCTAAAGTGCAAAAGGATGTGGCATCATCAGATGTCGGTGATGAGTAGAAAGCGCAAGGGCGATAAAATCGATGGATGGATTATCATTGATAAACCGCTCGATATTGGCAGCACAAAAATTGTCTCCATTGTTAAACGAACACTGAATGCGCAAAAGGTTGGCCATGGCGGCACGCTTGACCCTCTTGCTAGCGGTATTTTGCCCATTGGCCTTGGCGAGGCGACTAAGACCATGCCTTATGTTGTCGATTCGTCAAAGACGTATGAATTTACTGTAAAATGGGGCTCTGCGACAGATTCGGATGACTTAGAAGGGGCCACTATTCATTCCGGTGGGCCAATTCCATCTGAAGAAGCTATCAATACTATCTTGCCCGACTTTACAGGAACTATAGAGCAGGTGCCGCCAGCTTACTCAGCTATTAAGGTGGATGGTCGCAGAGCATATGACATGGCGCGTGAGGGCAAAGAAGTAGTTTTAAAGTCAAGACTTGTTGAAATTCAGGCACTTAGCATCTTATCACATGATGCAGCTGCTGGTGAGACAAGCTTTGCTGTAAAGTGTGGCAAAGGCACTTATGTGCGTTCCCTCGGGCGAGACATGGCACTGAGGCTTGGCACATTTGGCCACATAATAAAGCTTCGGCGCACTCGAGTGGGACCTTTTACACTGGAGCGTGCGATTTCGCTGGAAAAACTCGAAGACATGGGGCATAAGGGGCGCGCTGCGGAACTATTGCTTCCCGTTACGACCGCCCTGGACGACATCCCGGTTTGCGCCGTAACAGAAGAAGAGGCGGCTCTCCTGAAACATGGAGGCCAAATCAAACTCCAGACAGCCAATGAGGATGTGGTGCTGCTAAAGCATGGGCAAACCCCAATTGCGATGGCAAGTATCACACATGGTTTTACCAAAATCCTCAGGGTCTTCAATATGTAAACAAAGGAGAAGACGATGTCGATTACTACTGAGCGTAAAGCTGAGATTATCAAGGACTTTGCCACTCAAGAAGGCGACACTGGTTCACCAGAAGTACAAGTTGCTATTCTAACAGACCGCATACAGACCTTGACTGACCATTTTAAAGCGAACAAAAAAGACAACCACTCACGTCGTGGTCTACTTAAGATGGTTAATACCCGCCGTAGTCTTTTAGACTATTTGAAGAAAAAAGATGTTGCGCGTTATGAAACGCTCATTAAACGTCTTGGTCTTCGCAAATAAGATTTTCTGGGGTCGGCACCTAATGGGCGTCGGCCCCAAACTCTTAACGGCATGAGATTTATTAGCTGAGAGCATTGGGTTCTTGGCATTTAGAAGGGGTGAGGCCATAGGGGTTTCACCGTGGTTAGCGGCAATATTTCTACCCCGCTGACCAATGGAAGGAAAAATATGTTTGATATTTGCAAACGTGAAATTGAATGGGGTGGGCGCACCCTGACTTTGGAAACAGGTCATATAGCGCGACAGGCTACAGGAGCCGTGTTGGCAACTTACGGAGAGACAACTGTTTTATGTTCTGTAGTTGGTGCTAAAGCTCAAAAGCCGGGCATGGATTTTTTCCCGCTGACGGTTAACTACCAAGAAAGATATTATGCTGCTGGTAAAATCCCTGGAGGATTTTTCAAGCGTGAGGCACGTCCAAGTGAAAAAGAAACACTTGTTTGTCGTTTAATCGACCGCCCTGTACGCCCACTTTTCCCAGCTGGCTTTAAAAACGAAGTTCAGATCACCTGTCAGGTGATGTCACATGATATGGAAAATGACCCTGATATTGTTGCCATGATTGGCGCATCAGCGGCTCTAACTATTTCTGGTCTACCATTTTTTGGCCCGATAGCCGGTGCCCGAGTTGGATATAAAGACGGTGAATATAGCTTAAACCCAGCGATTGATGAAATGGCTGACAGTGAGCTTGATCTTGTTGTAGCTGGTACTAAAGATGCGGTGCTTATGGTTGAATCTGAAGCCGCTGAATTAAGCGAAGATATCATGCTTGGTGCTGTAGCTTTTGGACATAAAGAAGCTGGCAAAGTTATCGACGCTATCATTTCGATGGCTGAAGAATGCGCTAAAGCGCCATGGGATCTTCAAGAAGAAGTTGATCACTCAGAGCTTATGGCTAAAATCTCTACTTTAGTAGAAGGCGACATTAGCTCTGCTTATTCTATCAAAACAAAAAGCGACCGTGTTGTTAAGCTGAACGAAGCTAAAGCAAAACTTTTAGAAGCTTATGACGGCGATGAAGATGTTTCAGAAGGTCTTCTTGGCGATCTTTTCAAGAAAATCGAAAAGAAAATCGTTCGCGGTGCTATCATTAAAGACGGTTCACGTATTGATGGTCGTAAGCTTGACGATGTTCGCGGGATTGACGCACAGGTTGGCGTACTTCCTCGCACACACGGCTCTGCTGCTTTTACACGTGGTGAAACGCAAGCCATGGTTATCACTACACTTGGTACTGGTGATGATGAGCAAATCATTGATGATTTGGCTGGCAGCTACCGTTCAAACTTTATGTTGCACTATAATTTCCCTCCTTATTCAGTGGGCGAATGTGGGCGCACAGGATTTACAAGCCGTCGTGAAGTTGGTCATGGTAAGCTTGCATGGCGCGCCTTGCGTGCGGTTCTACCTAGCAAGGAAGAGTTTCCTTATACCATTCGTAACGTTTCTGAGATTACAGAATCTAACGGTTCGTCCTCAATGGCAACGGTTTGTGGTTCCTCTCTCGCTATGATGGATGCTGGTGTTCCTTTGAAACGCGGCGTATCCGGTATTGCTATGGGTCTTATCAAAGAAGGCGACGATTATGCTGTTCTATCTGATATTCTCGGCGACGAAGATCACTTAGGTGACATGGACTTTAAAGTGGCTGGTACTGATGAAGGTATCACAAGCTTGCAGATGGATATCAAAATTTCTGGTATCACACAGGAGATCATGAAAGCCGCTCTTGATCAGGCTAAAGGTGGACGTTCATACATCTTGGAAGAGATGAACAAGGGTCTATCTGGCACACGCGAAGAAATGAGTGAACATGCACCGCGCATTGAAAGCTTCCAGATCAATAAAGAAAAGATCCGTGAAGTTATCGGTACAGGCGGTAAAGTGATCCGCGAAATTGTTGAACAAACTGGTGCTAAAGTGAATATCGATGATGATGGTATGATTAAAATTGCATCATCCGATATTAACCAGATCAATGCTGCTAAAGACTGGATCATGGGTATCGTTGCTGAAGCTGAAGTTGGTACTATATATAAAGGCAAGGTTGTCCGCATAATGGACTTTGGTGCTTTTGTTAACTTCATGGGCGGCAAAGATGGTCTTGTTCACATTTCTGAGCTTAAAGACGAGCGCGTAGAAAAAGTAACCGACGTTGTAAACGAAGGTGACGAAGTTTATGTGAAATGTCTTGAAATTGATGGACGCGGTAAGGTTCGCCTTTCCA
>CBFDBT010000011.1:0-28011 GCA_965603115.1 uncultured Alphaproteobacteria bacterium | reverse complement strand
AAGATGGTAAAAATAGTATCCTTACCGAAGTTGGCAGAACCATTTTAGGCGCAGCCTACCAAAGTGAAATTGGCGACTTTTTAGAATTAAAAGATATAAATGCTAATGCTGATGATCGTCGCATGTATATGCTTGAGCTTACAGATGTTATTGACCCTGCACAAAAACCTTTTGAAGCGGTGAAAAGTGAACTCCTCGCCAGTTGGGAATCAGAAAAACGTCAAAAAGAAATTGGCGAAATAGCTGAAGCCGCACTCGAGCGCATAAGAAATGGTGAAAGCTCAGAAGCTTTAGCCCTTGAGCTTGATGGCACTTCCTATACGGCTAAAAACATCCGCCGCTCGGATAATACCAACAGTAACATTTCTCCAAATCTGCGCCGTCTTATTTTCTCTATGAAGATTAACGATACAGATATGGAAGTTGCGGCTGATGGTAATGGATATATAATTGCAAAGCTGGATACGGTTAAACCGGGGGACATTGATGGTAACCAAGGGCAAATTGACGTGATCCTAGCAGAGCTTGAAACCAGCATGGGCAATGAACTCATGGCGCAATATCAGATTGACCTGGGCAAAAGACTGGAAATTGTTGTTAATCAGCCTGTGTTTGAGCGAACATTTAGCGTCCCGCAGCAATAGAAATGAATAGCTACAGTTATGCAAACTGAACCTGCATTCGAAACGTTTAAGGAAAACTATAGCCTGAACAAAGCACAAGTGGTGTCTCTTTCACTTGTTGCGGATCTGGACACGCCAGTTTCAGCATATTTAAAATTGACCGAAGGTGAAAAAAATAGCTTTCTGCTCGAATCTGTTGAAGGCGGCGCTATTCGTGGACGCTATTCATTCATAGGTATAAAGCCAGATATTATTTGGCGGTGTGATGGAAGCAAAGCCTCAATCAACCGCACTGCCTTAAGCAACCCCGATGCATTTGAAGATTTAGCAGACGACCCCTTAGATAGTTTACGGTCTCTATTATCGGAATCAATAATCGACCTACCAGCGCACCTACCACCAATGGCTGCCGGTATAGTTGGCTACATGGGATACGACATGCCTGTTGGAACGCCAATGGCATAGACCCCATTGGCGTTCCAACAGGCATGTTTATCCGTCCAACAATAATGGCTATATTTGACAGTGTTACCAACCTTATCACTCTCGTAACCCCTGCACGGGTAAGCCAAGAAACTGATGCCAATCAAGCTTATGCCGAAGCTGTGCTACGCCTTGAATCTCACGTAAAATGTCTTGAGGGTACAATCCCGCCATCAAAAGATTATGCTGCACCACAAGAGTGGCCTGAACCCATATCAAATACATCCCGCGATACCTATCATACTATGACCAAAAAGGCTCAGGAGTATATTCTTGCTGGCGACATCTTTCAGGTCGTACTCAGCCAACGATTTAGCTTACCTTATACCTTACCGCCTTTCTCACTATATAGAGCACTGAGGCGCACAAACCCATCGCCCTATATGTATCATCTTGCCTTTGATGACTTTTCAATCGTTGGATCAAGTCCTGAAATACTTGTCGGACTGCGCGACGGCGAAGTGACCATTCGACCAATTGCTGGAACGCGCAAGCGTGGTAAAACTGAAGAAGAAGACTTAGCACTGGAAGCGGACCTGTTAGCTGACCCTAAGGAGCTTAGTGAACATTTGATGCTACTGGACCTTGGGAGAAATGATGTTGGACGTGTCTCAAAACCTGGCACAGTAAAAGTTACTGCGCAAAATACGATAGAGCGATATAGCCATGTCATGCATATCGTCTCTAATGTTGTTGGTGAGCTAGAAGAGGGTTTTGATGCGATTGATGTCTTGAAAGCTGGCTTTCCGGCAGGAACCGTAAGTGGCGCACCTAAGGTGCGAGCAATGGAAATTATTGATGAGTTAGAAATTGACCCACGAGGACCATACGCAGGATCTCTTGGCTATTTTTCAGCCAGTGGCGATAGTATGGACACCTGTATAATACTGCGGACAGCTGTTGTAAAAGACGGAATGATGCATGTACAAGCGGGTGCTGGTATTGTAGCTGATAGTGTACCGGAAATGGAACAGGCTGAATGCGAAAATAAAGCCCGAGCGCTGGTCAATGCAGCACAAGAAGCTGTTCGCTATGCCAAACGCAACATTTCTTAGCAGCTTAGAACCATAAACCGTCGATACTAATGGTGGGGTCAAATATATCTGAAGCGAAACTATCTTGTTGATAAGCTTCTGCACTCACTACCTCATCAGAAAATTGAATATTTTCAATGCCAAAGAGCAGGTCAATGCCATCAGGGCTACCTTCACGTTGGTCGGTTACGGTGATAGAGTCATTACCATTCCACTCGATGTTATAGTCTGATAAGTTACCAGAAAATACAGCCGTATCAGTGCCCTTGCCGCCGATCAAAAGGTCATCACCATAGCCGCCGCTAAGTTGATCATTACCCTTGTCGCCAATTAAAGTATCGTTTCCTAATTCGCCGTAAAGCACATCATTATTGTTACCACCGTTAATTAAATCATCTTCAATACCGCCATAGAGTGTGTCTTTCCCCTTGCCACCATCAAGTGTGTCTGCGCCAGCCCCACCATAGAGAAGGTCATTGCCCCCAGACCCACCTAGAACATCATCCCCCCATCCTCCATAGATAGTGTCGTGACCTTTACCTCCGTCAACTACATCAGCACCAACACCAGCGACTATAAAATCATTACCGCCGGAACTTTTAATAACATCATCGCCTGCAGCAGCGGCAATAACATCGGCTTTTTTGGCCCCTTTAATAGTATCAGCCCCGTCAGAGCCCTCATAGGTTATGGTCAATCCTGCAAGCAATTCCTGATCACTCGGCTCAAACATAAGGTTTGTATCATCAAAATAGAGCGCTTCTATATCTGAAGATACAATTGTCGTGCCACCACCATGCAAGCCGCTAACATCAACTACACTGTATGTACCATCAGCATTACTAATGATTTCATAATCGCTTAAATAGCCCTCAAAGTTGGCCGTATCAAAGCCATCCCCACCGACTAATATATTATCGCCTGTGCCGCCCCATAGTATATCATCACCTGTACCGCCTGAAAGATAATCATTACCTTCACCACCGGTGTCATTACCAGCCATACCACTCAATATATCATCACCACCTGCTCCATCGACCACATCATTGTTGCCTGTTCCAATATATGCATCGTTACCTTGAGTAGGCATAAATATTTGAGAAAACTCCGCTGGATCAACAGGTCGCATTTGACTATCATACATACGCGCTACGATATGAGATCCTGACACATAGCCATCTGAATCTTCCCATGTTACAATCACACGTCCATCAGATAAGGTAACAGCACTGGGTAAATATTCTAAGTAAGCTGGGTTTTCTGCAGATACTCTAAATAGTCCTTCAACTGCAGTACCGTTCGCATCGTAATTTTGACCAACAATATACCGTTCGGATGCGATGCCTGCTTGCTGATAAACCAGAGTAAAACCGCCGCCCTCTATCTCAGTTAAATCAAATGAGGTCAGTGTTTGAGCGGTGCCCATTAGATAATCACCTGAAATTGGGTTTAGGGAACCATCATAAATACGCCCATAGATAGGATATGAAGTACCACCGTCATTACTCTGCCCCCATACAACAGCAAAGCCCCCACTTTCTAAGGAAGTGATGACAGGATTAGAAACATTACCATTAAGTGTAGTGCTTATTTGAAATTCGGAACCAAGAGGGTTTAATTGCTGATCATAATGTTGAGCCATAATAGATTTGCCGTTACCGGAACTGTCATACTGTTCCCAAACAACCATTACTGTTCCATCATCAAGCATAACTATATCAGGATTTCTCTGATTGGTATCAGCTAGTCCATCACCTAATGTAAGCGAGTTGATAACGCCACCGCTAGCATCATAGACTTGAGCTATAATATTAAAACCACTGGAATAGATATCATAAGTGAGAATATAACCGCCATCGTCTGTATTCAATAGGCTTGGGTTACCAAAATCTCCACTTAATTGGCTTACTTGAGTATTTTCACCCAATTCTATGGAGTTAGAATCATATTGTTTGGAATAAACCGCTGCCCGCCCGTTACTCGTTGCCCAAGCAATTACATAACCACCATCAGATAAGCCAGTAACATCTATTTCTCTGACTAATCCATGTGTTGACTCATTAACAGTAAAGGCATCGCCTCTACTAGAACCATCAGCATTGTACACTTGCGCCATTACAAGCGAATTAAGATTTCCAGTGTCATAATAAAAGGAAAACCAGGAAACAATAAACCCACCATCAGCCAGCTCAGCCACAACCGGTTGGCTATCAACACCACCAGCAACATCACCAGCTACAAATTCTGGATTTTCATAATCAATACGCACAAAAAGGCCCTAAAAATTAAATGGTAAAATAAAATAAAATACCTGAAACACACTAATGACAGGAATTTACCAAATTACAGTTAGGAATAATAATCGCATTTAGTGTAAATTTTACACAATTGTGTAACGCCCTGATACTATAGAAATAAGAATTATTCTGTCCTATATTTGAGGCATCATAGAAAAATACCAAATAATCATGAAATAATAACGAATCGCAAGAAAGTGCTACTTTTTGCTATTTTGCTCTGGCAAGAGAAGGCACATCTTTGGAAGCTAAAATAGTCTTTGGGAAATATTTTTCACTGATCGCGGCACTAAGCGGTGTTAGGACAATGCCTTGGCTATTAAGTTTAGGTAACCATTCTTTTAACACAGCTATCGTTTCCGGATATGGGTGACCAATAGCAATCGACAGTCCTCGGCGCTGAGACATACGCATAGCTAGTTTAAACTGTTTCAAAATTGCCACTTTATCACGATTGTTATCAAGAAAAACATTCCGTGAAAGAGTTGGAACCCCCACAAGCTGCGCTTGACTAGCTGCTACACTATCACTCGTGGTAACACTATCCAAAAACACAAGACCACGGCTTTTTAATTCGTCCATAACCCATCGCATCTCTTTAGTGTGCTCGGTTAAACTGCTGCCCATATGATTATTGATGCCAATAAATCCTGTAAATCGCGATAGGTTCCAGTTTAATCGCCTTTCAAATTCTACTTTATCAAGGTCATCTAATAACGCATTTTTTCCCGGGTTCACATTAAGGCTTTTGGGGGCCATTGGCATGTGAACAAGCAATTCATGGCCATAACTGGCAACCAACCTACTCTGATAGCCAAGGCGTGTCGCATAAGGCAAAAAAGCTAACGTCAGCGGCGCTGGTAGTTTTGCAAGTTTTTGTGAAACTGACGTCGACATACCTATATCATCGATAACCACAACAAGACGAGGATAGCCAGCAGGGATATCGCTTTCTACCGCATTAATTTGCCAATTTGCCAGCATAGCTAAAGAAGAAACTGGTTCTATTGTTGGTTCTGCGGCTGATGCTATTGCTGGTTCCTTTATTACAGGGTCTGGCTCTGGCAAAGACTTGTGTTTAACAGGAGCGGACACCGCAACACTAGACGTAACCGACACAGTTAGATTTTTCTCGATAGCCAGTGGAGCAATTTCCTCGCGCTTTTCCTCATGTTCTGGGCTTTCAATAACCGCAAACTCAGGATCAATGGGTAGCTCGTATATTATATCGGAATTGCTCGTTTGTGGGTAGCGATCCATAAAGACCTGAGTCATCATCACAACAACACCAATGATTACCGTGCCGTAGGTTATCCGCGCAAAATTACGTAAATTTATTTTAAAATATTGTAAAGATATTTGACCAGCATAAGAGCGAATGCTCTCAATAGCTTTTACCAGTGCAGTGGCTATGTATTTTACCTTCTGCTCAGATGTTTTCTTTAAATTGTTCCAAACTTTAGATCTTTTTTGAGCTTTCAATAGCGCCTTTTCACGGGCTTTTTCTTTTAACTCGGCCTTTTCTATAGCGCGCGCTTGGGCAAGCTCTTTAGCCGCGGCTTCAGCTTTCTTCGCCTCTAAGGCTATGGCATCTGCCTTTGCTTTAGCTGCAAGCTTGGCTTCTTTGACAGCTTTAGCGTCAGCCTTATCAAGGCGGGATTTTTCTGCTCTATCTTTAGATTCTGCTTTTACCCTAGCAGCAAGTTTAGCTTCTTTGGCGGCCTTCTCTTCTGCTTTGGCTTTAAGGTCAGCGGCTTTAGCTTTGGCCTCAGTCTTCTCTAGACGTGCTTTCTCAGCTCTAACTTTAGCCTCTTGCTTAGCGGTTGTCTTTGCCTTCGCATCCTGCGAGGCTTTAGCCTGAGCCTCTTCTTTCGCTTTAATTTTAGCTAGTCTTTTAGCCTCTGCTGCAAGTTTAGCTGCTGCTTCGGTTTCTAACCTGATTTTTTCTTTTGCAAGAGCTTCCGCTTCAAATTTCGCTTTTTTCTCAGCAAGCGCTTCAGCTTCTCGTTTGGCTTTTTCTTTAGCTAAGACTATCGCTTGACGTTCAGCTTCTGCTTTTGCCCTCGCCTCTTGCTTGGCCTGTTCTTTAGCCACTGCATCAGCTTTAGCTTTTAGCTTGGCATCTATTTGCGCTTGTTTTTGCGCTAGTTTTTGCGCCTTGGCATCAGCTTTTGCTTGAAGTTTGGCTTTCTTAAGCGCTTTTGCTTCGGCTTCGATAGCAGCCTTTTCTTGGGCTTTAGCCTCTGCTTTAGCGAGTTCATCTGCTATTTTTTGTGCCTTGGCATCTGCAATGGCTTGCAGCCTGGCCTCTTCCTTGGCTTTAAGACGAGCCTTGGCATCAGCCTCAGCTTTTGCCTTGGCTGCAATTTCAGCTTCTTTGGCGGCTAAAGCCTCAGCCTCAGCTTTAGCAAAACGTTCCTGTTTTGCTCGCTCAGCAGATTCTCTGCTTTCTTTTTGACGGTTTATTGTATCTCTTATTGTCACAAGCGATGTCTCACTAAATGCTAGCTATTAGCTCCATACTAACAGGTATAGCTTCCTTACCTATCAATCTACAGTACTTTATGCGGTTATTTTAGCTTTTTCATCATCTGATGATTGACTTATGCGTCAAAGTCAGCGATTTCCTTTGGTATCACTGTGTAAAAGGCTACCTCTATGTTTATACTTATCGATAATTATGACAGCTTCACCTATAATCTCTATCACTACTTTCGTGAGTTGGGCGTGGAAGTTGCTGTGCACCGGAACGACCAAATTACTTCTGAAGAAGTTTTATCGTTAAATCCGCGAGGTATAATCTTGTCCCCCGGCCCATGTACACCGAGCGAAGCAGGAATTTGCCTAGACCTCATTCAAAAAACCAAAGGCGAAACTCCAATATTTGGCGTATGCTTGGGACACCAATCAATTGGTCAAGCTTTTGGCGGCAATGTGATCCGCGCTAAAGAGGTTATGCACGGCAAAATAAGCCCAATAAGCCACAACAACACTGGTATTTTTACTGGATTACCCAACCCCTTTATAGCAACTCGGTACCACTCTCTCATTGTGGACAATAACACCCTACCAGACTGCCTTGAAATAACAGCGACAACAGCTGATGGACTAATTATGGGCCTCCAGCATAAGGAGTTTAATATTCACGGTGTACAATTCCACCCAGAATCGATAGCATCAGAGCATGGGCATGAACTGCTAAATAACTTTGTTAAAATGTGTTAATAAATGAATGACTTAAAAGACATAATTAAACTATTATCTGAAGGTTATACTCTGTCTGAACTGCAAGCAGAACAGGCCTTTTCTCATATTATGAGTGGACAGGTGGATCTGCCCCAGATGTCGGCTTTTGTCATGGCCCTGCGTGTGCGCGGGGAAACGGTTGATGAAATCACTGGTGGCGCCCGCGCGCTACGCAACAAAGCATCCATTGTATCTGTACCCGACGGAGCCGTTGATACTTGTGGCACGGGCGGAGACGGCACTGGTACATATAATATATCTACAGCCGCGGCAATCGTAACGGCAGCATGCGGTGTGCCTGTAGCAAAACATGGCAATAAATCTGTTTCCTCCAAGTCCGGCTCCGCTGATGTTCTCACAAGCCTTGGTGTAGCCTTTGATTTGCCGCTCGAGGCTCAAGAACAGGCCCTTAGAGAGCTTGGCATAGCTTTCCTCTTTGCGCCACAGCACCACAAGGCCATGCGCCATGTGGCCCCCGTAAGAGCTTCTCTTGGCATTCGGACAATATTTAACTTACTTGGACCACTCGTGAACCCGGCTATGGCAAAACGACAGTTGCTAGGTGTTTTTGACCGTAAATGGTTACGCCCAATGGCGGAAGTGCTTGGACGTCTTGGCTCAGACCATGTCTGGACCGTTCACGGTAGCGATGGGCTTGATGAGTTGACTACTACCGGCATTACCTATGTATGTGAACTAAAAGACGGCAAGTTGCGCGATTTTGAGGTTTCACCAGAAGATGTCGGCCTAAAGCGGGCCACTATGAAAGACCTACAAGGCGGTGAAGCAGAGGAAAATGCTGCTGCCCTTTTGGGTGTTCTTGGAGGAAAGCCAACCGCCTACCGTGATATTGTGCTCTTAAACACAGGCGCAGCTTTGTTAGTCGGTGGCAAAGTTAACACTCTTAAAGATGGCGTCACTATAGCAGCCGAGGCCATTGACAGCGGCAAAGCCAAAGACTTATTAAAGCAGTGGACCGCTTTTACACAAAAACACGCAGTCGACAAAAATGAGTGATGTCTTAACAAAAATATGTGCTGATAAACGCAAACATATTGCAGCTTGCAAGGCTAATATAAGCCTGAGAGAACATGAAAGTCGCGCTAAAGCAGCCACAGCCCCCAGAGGGTTTTATAAGGCGCTAACCGCAGCTAAAGACGCCAAGCGCTATGGCCTTATTTGTGAAGTTAAAAAAGCAAGCCCATCTAAAGGCCTGATCCGCTCAGACTTTGACCCTGCTTCTATCGCAAGAGCATACGAAGCAGGCGGCGCTAGTTGCATGTCAGTATTAACAGATATTCCCTATTTCCAAGGGGCCGATGAATATTTGGTTGCTGCACGCTCTGCAGTATCCCTGCCCACCCTTAGAAAAGACTTTATGCTGGATCCATACCAAATCGTGGAATCCCGCGGCCTTGGCGCTGATTGCATATTGCTTATCATGGCCGCCCTGAGTGATGAGCAGGCTAAAGAGCTTGAGGACGAAGCAATGCTTCACAAAATGGATGTACTTATAGAAGTACATAACCAAGAAGAACTGGAAAGAGCTCTCAAATTATCTAGTCCATTAATTGGAATTAATAATAGAAATTTAAAGACATTAGAAGTATCTCTTAATGTAACACAGGAACTATGCAAATATGTTCCAGATGACCGCATGTGTGTTGGGGAATCTGGCCTATCTTCTGTTGAAGACCTGGTCACCTGTAGCACTTACGGCGTAAATAGTTTCCTGATTGGCGAAAGCCTCATGCGACAAGATGATATTGAGCTCGCCACTAAAACCCTGATGGGAGAATAAGTATGTCTGATCTTACACATATTGACGAAAGTGGCGCCGCGCACATGGTGGATGTGGCTAATAAAGCTGAAAGTAAACGTATTGCCGTCGCTGAGGGGCGCATAACCATGAAGGCCGAGACCCTCAAACACATCATTGCAGGTGACATGCCCAAGGGCGATGTTATTGGCACAGCCCGCATCGCCGGCATAATGGCTGCTAAACAAACCCATAATCTAATCCCCCTGTGTCATCCCCTACCTATAAGCAAAGTCAGCATTGAGATTGAAGCAAACGGTGATGACTACCTAATAATCACCGCAACTGTTGGCGTTAGTGGCAAAACGGGCGTTGAAATGGAAGCTTTAACCGCCGTATCGGTGGCAGGGCTCACCCTTTATGACATGGCAAAGGCCGTTGATAAGGATATGATCATAGGTGACATTCGCCTGTTGCACAAATCTGGCGGTAAATCTGGAACTTATGACCGCGACTGATTTAATCGACACTTTATCCTTGACTTGTACCACTAATTAGAACTAAAAGAGAACATAGTGAATACAAATTAGCATTATTGAGATGTCATAGGGAGAGTATCTGTGTTAACAGCCAAACAAAATCAACTGCTTCATTATATTGCTGAACGCTTAAATGAAAGTGGTGTATCTCCTTCTTTTGACGAAATGAAAGATGCGTTGGGCTTAAAGTCCAAATCCGGAATTCACCGCCTCATCAAAGCCCTAGAAGAACGAGGTTTTCTTGGTCGCTTGCCTAACCGGGCCCGCGCCCTTGAAGTGCTTAAAATGCCTGATGTTTCCACATCACCTGATGAACAAAGCAATGTTGTTCGTCCGTCTTTTGGTAAAACGGCCCTCTCTTCTGTACCTACAGCAAACACTGACAACAATCAGGTTGAAATACCCATGCATGGCCGCATTGCGGCTGGCACGCCTATCGAGGCTCTGCAAAATAATGAAAGTTTCATTACTATTCCACCCACAATGCTTGGTCGCGGAGACACCTATGCTCTTGAAATATCTGGTGATTCCATGATTGACCTTGGCATAATGGATGGAGATACTGTTGTGATTGAAAAATGTGATACAGCCCGCGATGGCGAAGTGATTGTGGCCCTAGTTGACAATGAAGAAGCAACACTAAAAACACTTCAACGCCAAGGCACACATATAGCGCTTGTGCCTGCTAATCGCACACACGACACCCAAATAGTTGAATCTAATCGTGTGAAGGTTCAAGGTAGGTTGATTGGTCTCATGCGCCAATATCACTAATTTTAGCCCGAACCCATGGTCGATTTCCAAGATTTTTGGTGCTGGTTTCAATTTCTTTGATTTCACCCTCTTCTATCCAAATAGATATAGGGCCCTCGTTTAACAACTTATAATCAATCACCAGCCCTGCTGAACGACAATATTTACCGTTTATACCTTGGGCAATAATAATTTTTGCGCGCCCACACTCATTCATTAAGCCCTCTAGTGTCGTCACACGCACAATTGTGGGGATATCGTCTCTATCACTTGAATATAGGCAACCATGACCATCACAGTCTTGCTTGATGCGTAAAAGCGTTGGAGACGCATCATCCCTCTCGCCATTTAATCTGAGCCAAGCATCCTTTTGATAACTATGACGACTACTATCGAAAGCCAAATCTCCTGACTTTTGTATTATGGCTAATATTTTACCCCCTTTAGAGATATAAATATCCGGTTCATTTGTATGCTGCGACACATAGACCATCAGAACCACACAAAGCGCTGAAAACCCATAGAGCAAGCGCCCGCGCAGCATAGTCAGCGAAAGACCAATCAATAATGCCAACCCCAAAAACATGAAAGGAAGCATAGGTGTTGAAACCGTCGAGCCCGGCATAGCAGAAACTTCCGTTGCAATAGCCATTAAAAAAGAAAGGCAATATTCAACCAATGGGGCGACAAGTCCCTCAAGGCCAAAAGGCATCAGAAGCAAGGTTAGCAACAATAATGGCATAATGAGGAAACTCATTAGAGGTACGGCGATCAAATTTGCCAACAAGCCATAAAGCGCCACAGTTTGGAAGTGATACAGAGCAATAGGAGCTATAGCTATTTCAGAGACAAGAGACGTCGCAATAGAGGCTACAAACAAACCTGATAATTTTTGAACAAAACTGAAGGCTTTACCATCTCCAGAAAATCCACCAAACAGTAGTTTGCGTCCCCACTTCTCGTAAAAAATTACTAGCCCAGTGACCGCAGCAAATGACATTTGAAACCCCACGCTGATGACAGTCTCGGGCCAGATTAGCATTATGATAATAGCCGCCAAAGCGATGGAGCGCACTGAGATTGCTCTCCTATTCATCAAAACACCCATAAGTGCAATTGAGACCATCAAAAAAGCGCGTAAGGTTGAAACCGGCATACCTGAGAGCGCAAGATATCCTAGTGCCGCAGCCCAAGCAAAAAGTGCTGCAATCTTGGCTGGAGGCATCCTTAGAGCTACAGCAGGTATTAGAGATAATAATGCTTCAAAAATAAAAAAAACTGAGGCAGTAACCAGCCCCATGTGTAAACCAGAAATCGCTAGCAAATGCGCCAGTCCTGCATCGCGCATTTCATCAACCACTTTAGTAGGCAATGCTGTTCTATTTCCCGTCAACAAGGCTGTTGCAAGCGCTGCCTCTTTGGCCTCCATTCTCTCTACAAGCTTTAATCCAATATCATGACGTAATTTATTTAATCTAGATTCTTGATGTGACACTGCTGATATTTGCACAATTTCAGATATAGCAAACCCCACACCACCAATGTGGTCAAACCACGATTTTCTGGCAAAATTAAAACTCCCAGCAGCTACAGGACCATGTGGAGCGGATAAATTTGCGTCAAATTGCACTCGGTCACCGGGGGCCAAGCTATCGTTTATTTTAGTTCTAACCTGCACTTTAATTTTTGCCGGCGTTTCATCCACTCTAAGACCAGAAATCTTAAGATCAGACACTATTAAATGGTCGCGGCCCTTGCTGTTGGTTTGGCGCTCATCAACCAAGCCCGTAACGGTATAATAGTCAGCTATTTCGTCTAGAACTGGCGCAGCCACCCTATTGGTACGCATATCTGCTACGACAAAACCAATGATACAAACAATAATATACAACAAACTGCGTACAATTTTTTGCGGCAAATAAGAAAATCTAAAAACCACCATCAGCAAGGCTATAGCAAGAGCCATAAAAAAAGTTAGAGGGATATCATATGGCAGAGTAAAATATAGCCCAATACCAGTTGCCAGACAAACTGCAACCGCCACAATGCTACACTCCTCATGCAAGCTTGGCTTTAGATTAATAACCAATTCAAGGAAAAAAAGAGAAGTAGGGCGTTGCTCTATAGGCTGATATTTTAAGACACCCTCCCCGCATTAGATGTTGAATGATACACCATAGTGCATCTTATACGTTTAATTGACTAGGGATATAACAAAGTATCTAAGATTATACAGACAGAAATAATAAAAGTGGGCGGCTAATTGTTTTTAGAAAAGAGTTATGCTACAAGCTCATATCGGATATTTCTTTTTGACTTCCATGTCTTAATCGACCAGTCCGCATAAGCAAATTTTAATCTAGAATAGGATTTTGGTTCCATATGGAAACGAACTCGCAT
Source organism: uncultured Alphaproteobacteria bacterium (assembly GCA_965603115.1). Classification (GTDB taxonomy): domain Bacteria; phylum Pseudomonadota; class Alphaproteobacteria; order Sphingomonadales; family Kordiimonadaceae; genus CBFDBT01. The sequence goes on along the minus strand of CBFDBT010000011.1, from coordinate 14,877 downwards.
AAAATTATTACGCGTTTTGCCCCCTCTCCAACGGGATTTTTACATATAGGTGGCGCAAGAACAGCACTATTCAACTGGCTGTTTGCTCGTCATTATGGTGGTAAATTCCTACTGCGCATTGAAGATACTGACCGCGAGCGTTCAACTGACGCGGCGATTGATGCCATTATGGACGGCATGAACTGGTTAGGATTGGACCATGATGGTGATGCTATTTCCCAGTATGCACGTGCAGATCGCCACCGCGAAGTTGCCCATCAATTACTTGCTGAAGGCCATGCTTATAAATGTTATGCCACACCTGAAGAGTTAGCTGCGCTGCGCGAAGAAACACGCGCAAATGGAATGCCAATGCGCGGTGATATATGGCGCAACAAAGATGCGAGCGAGGCACCCAAGGGCGTCTCTCCTGCTATTCGCCTTCGCATGCCCCGCGTGGGAGAGACCACCATTAACGATCTGGTGCAAGGCGATGTAACCGTTAAAAATAGTGAATTGGATGACATGGTGCTTTTGCGCGCTGATGGGTCGCCAACCTATATGCTTGCAGTTGTTGTTGATGATCATGATATGGAAATTTCTCATATTATTCGCGGCAATGACCACCTCAACAATGCGTTCCGCCAATACCAGCTCTATGCTCTTATGAACTGGAACACCCCTAAATTTGCACATATTCCCCTGATTCATGGAGCGGATGGTAAAAAATTATCCAAAAGACATGGAGCTTTGGGTGTAGACGCGTACCGTGACATGGGGTATTTGCCTGAGGCTCTGAGAAATTATCTGGTTCGTCTTGGCTGGAGCCATGGTGATGATGAATATATTTCTACCAAAAAAGCAATTGAGTGGTTTAATCTTGAATCTGTTGTCAAAAGCCCTGCGCGATTTGATTTTGACAAGCTAGACAATTTAAATGGCGAATATATTAGGCGATCTGATACGCAATATTTATTCGACTTGATCCAAAGCAAGGTAGAAGAAAAAATTGGCCATACAATAGCTGTCCAAGAAAGGGCTTGGTTATTATCGGCTATACCTTCTTTGAAGGAACGCGCTAAACGTATACCAGAGTTAATAGAAAGCGCGTTGATTTTTACCGATTGTCAGCCAATGACCTATACAGATAAAGCGGCTGAAATGCTAAATAGCGATACTATTGACCTATTATCAACAGTATCTGATGACATTACTGCCCTCGACATTTGGCAAGAAGAAGAAATTAAACTGTGTATTAAGACCTTCTGTGATAAAGAAGGCCTAAAGATGGGAAAAGTCATGCAGCCAATTCGCGCAGCGCTCACAGGAGGGCGTCCATCAGGTGACTTAGTAGAGATTATGTTAATCCTCGGTAAGGCCGAGACAATTGAGCGGCTAACAAATATTGCACCATAACATTCATGAAACTAGCCCCAGCTTCATGTCTAATGAAATAAGAATTAAAGGAGAAATAACTTATGGCAAATGACCCAATTAAATTAACCGGTGAAGGATTTGACCTTAAACTAGACGTTATGGAAGGATCCATCGGGCCTAAAGTTATTGATGTGCGTAAATTATATGCTCAAACTGATATGTTCACATTTGATCCCGGCTTTACTTCAACAGCTAGCTGTGAATCAAAAATTACTTTTATTGACGGTGATAAAGGTGAGCTGCTTTATCGTGGTTATCCCATTGAGCAACTTGCTGATAAAAGTGATTTCCTTGAAGTTTGTTACTTGCTTCTATTCGGGGAACTTCCAAGCGAAGCAGAACACGAGAAATTTGTCACTGACATCACCTATCATACCATGGTGCATGACCAGTTAACCCGCCTCTTCTTGGGTTTCCGCAGAGATGCACACCCAATGGCTATTATGGTTGGCGTTGTGGGTGCGCTTTCATCCTTTTATCATGATAGCACCGACATTTCCGATCCGCATCAGCGTCAGGTTGCCTGTTATCGTATGATCGCTAAAATTCCAACAATTGCAGCTATGGCCTATAAATATTCAGTTGGTCAGCCATTTGTTTACCCAAAAAACAACCTCTCCTATGCAGGTAATTTTCTCCATATGATGTTCTCAGTGCCTGCTGAAGAATATATTCTAAGCCCAACACTTGAAAAAGCTATGGATCTAATTTTCACTCTGCACGCAGACCACGAGCAAAATGCATCGACCTCTACCGTTCGCCTAGCTGGCTCATCTGGTGCTAATCCATTTGCTTGTATCGCTGCAGGAATTGCCTGCCTTTGGGGACCTGCTCACGGCGGTGCTAATGAAGCCTGTCTTAAAATGCTAAATGAAATTGGAACAGTCGATCGCATTCCTGAGTTTGTCGCAAAAGCTAAGGACAAATCAGACCCGTTCCGCCTCATGGGCTTTGGACACCGTGTTTATAAAAACCATGATCCACGCGCAACAGTTATGCGCGAGACCTGCCACAAAGTTCTAGCTGAATTGGGTGTAGAGGATCCGCTCTTTGATGTTGCAATGGAACTTGAGAGATTGGCACGTGAAGATGAGTATTTCATTGAGAAAAAACTCTATCCAAACGTTGATTTCTACTCGGGCATTATTCTCAAAGCTATGGGCTTTCCAACGGATATGTTTACCGTTCTATTCGCAGTTGCCCGTACAGTGGGCTGGATTGCACAGTGGAGAGAAATGATTGAGGATCCAACACAAAAAATTGGGCGCCCGCGTCAACTATACACTGGTGCGCCTCGCCGCGATTACTTACCAGAAAACAAACGCTAAATCAGTTATATAAAAAAAGGGGCCCAATTTGGAGCCCCTTTTTTGATGATAAAAATTTATTTATCCTGCATCAAGCATAGCCGTTAAAGTCGCCTCGCAGACCAGAGTATCGTCAACATAGGCTTCACCCTTGAACTTCCACACTTTACCGCGTCCACGCTCCTTACTCACATGCATTTTCAGCACATCGCCCGGAACAACAGGACGACGGAATTTTGCGCCGTCAATGGCCATAAAATATACAACAGAACCGGCTGCATCATCCCCCATAGTATCAAGAGCAAGACATCCTGCCGTCTGCGCCATAGCTTCTAGGATTAAAACCCCTGGCATAATCGGCTTTTTAGGAAAATGACCAGGGAAAAACGGTTCATTAATCGTAACATTCTTAATCCCAACAGCAGATTGGCCCTCAACGATATCCACAACCTTATCAACGAGAAGGAAGGGGTAGCGATGAGGGATCAGGCTAGTGATTTTTTCGATATCAAAATCCATCAAACCAATCCTGTTCTTTAGTTCTTAGCAGGCTGTGCTGCAGCACCTTCAGCAGGCTGCTCCGGTGTCAAATCTGGCACATTAATGTCAACGGTTGATAGAACAGCATCCAAACGCTCGATCACTTCGGTTGTGATGTCAAGACCAGGACCGTTTGCAAGTGTAATTCGCTTTGGCAAAATAAGATCAGCTTTACGTTCAGTTAGAATTTCACGCAAGATTGGAGATTGAGCACGCTCAGTTTGCGCACCAAACTCTTGAATTAGCTGGTTAAAAATAACCTGACGCTGCTGTAGAGCACGCTGAAACTGTGCATTTTGTTGGCGTAGCTTATTGAGCTCTTCTTCATATTTTTGCGGGCCGATAACAGCTTTTTTCTTCTCAAGCTCATAGGCCTGTTGTTCTAGAGCACCGCCCTGCTTGATATAATTGTTAAGCTGATTAATGTTTGTCCGTAACTCTTGTGTTTGAAGACGAAAGTCCTTAAAGGCTGCTGCTTCTTGCTCAATACGCGCTTGATCCACGATAAGCGTCTGTGCAGTAGCTGGTGCCGCTGCTGTTAATAGACCTGTAACTAAAAGACCAAAGGCCATAAGTTTCTTATTCATTGTCATAGTGAACATCCTTTGTTCCCCCTTTTTTGTGTTTAGAATTAAAAGTTATATCCAACATTGAATTGTAGCGTCCGTGTTTGGTCGCCTTCTTGCTTTTTCAATGCCTTAGCTAAATCAATACGAAATGGTCCAAACGGTGAATCCCACGAGAAACCAATACCGACTGAAATACGTGGTTTAATGGTATCACCGTACACAAAACCAGAAGATGACGCAACATTACCAACTAGAGCTGCAACATCTGAATAAAATGGGTTTCTAGAAGAATCTACATTCCAAACTGATCCTATGTCAACATAAGCGCTCGCACGAATACCCATTTCAGCAGCACCTTCGCCAAGCGGGATAAACACTTCTGTATGCCCTAAATAATAAGCATTACCACCAATTGAGTAGCCGCCATTATTTGACGTGGTACTTCTTGGACCCACACCTCTGATTTCAAAACCACGCAGTTGTGGTCCACCCAGATAAAACCGGTCTGTCTGTCGTACATCTTGACCAAGACCTGTAATATATCCGCCTTCAGCTGCAAGTTTTAAGGTCCAGCCAGGAAATGGCGACCAATATTGATCCATGGTTAATTTTGACCGTATATATTTTGTGCTTGAGCCCAGACCCGCGATATTTTGTGAAAAATACAATGAACGACCACGAGTTGGATAAATATAACTATTTCTTGTGTCATATCCAAGCGTGTAACCAACGATTGACTGCGTGCGCCCACCTAATGTTTCTTGGAAATCAGAAGATAAACCCAGTATTTTTTCATCTATTGATAACACACCATCTCCCGCACCAACACCCTCAGCGTCCCCAAGGTCAAATATATCTACCAAAGGTGCAATTTGATTAACATCGTTGGTGCCATATATTCCATATATATTCTCATAGGTGGGGTTACCGTCATCGTCTAGCACAAGCTCACCATCGGTATCTGTTACTGCTCGCGTTGTCAGTTGCTGCATGGTCGATTGAAATGAACTTTCAGTTAAATAATCAGGAATGGTCGTCACATCACGTCGCATCGTATAATTTAGCTGCAAGGTCCAATATTCACTAATGGACATACCAGCGCGAAGCATTCCACCAGTTGAGGTTTGCTCATATGAACTATATCTGCTTTGGTCATAAGTCCTGTGGAAAAGATCAAAACCGGCAGATATTGACCGCCCCAGAAAATAAGGTTCAGTAAAACCAAGGTCTATACTCTTGCTATATCCAGATGCTTTAACACCCAAACGTAAAGTTTGACCTTTACCCATCAAATTGCGTTCTTGAATAGAGAAATCAAAAATAAAGTTCTCAAGGCTGGAAAAACCAACCCCGACATTTAATTCCCCCGTAGCCTGCTCTTCTACTTTAACGTTGACAACCATGCGGTCTGGCAAACTACCCTGCTCTTTTTCGACCTCGACTTCACGGAAGAAGTTCAACCGTTCAACGCGCTGCTCTGAGCGTTCCAGCATAGAAGATTTAAAAGCATCCCCTTCAAGAATTCGAAATTCGCGGCGAACAACACGATCAAGTGTGCGCACATTACCCAAAATATTGACACGTTCAACATAGACCCGTGGTGCATCATGAATTTTAAAAGTTATATTTTGCTTTAAGTTTTCACGGTCACGCTTAACATCTTGCGAAATATCCACAAATGCATAGCCAAGTGAACCAGCAGCTGCCATCAAGCTTTCACGTGTTTTCTCAACAGCCTCAATCGAATAGGTATCCCCCTCACGCATAAGGAGATAATATTTGAACAAATCAGCATTAATATCACGAATTTCGCTCTCAACCTTCAGCTCGCCAAATTCATATACTTCACCTTCTTCTACTACAAAGGTGACAATAAAATCTTCACGGTTAGGTGTTAGTTCTGCAACAGCAGAAATAATACGAAAATCCGCATATCCTTCATTCAGATAGTATTCACGCAGTTGCGTCTGGTCATAAGCCAACTGATCTGGATCATATGTATCTGTAGATGTGAAGATTTTCCACCAACGGCTTTCCTTGGTAATCATCTCATCGATTAAATCCCCATCAGAAAAAGCATGATTGCCAACAAAGTTAATCTTGCGCACTTTCGTCTTTGGGCCTTCTTCGATTTCAAAGACCAAATCGACACGATTTTGCTCTAACTGAATTGCCTTCGGCTCGATCACAGCCGCAAAGCGCCCTTTGCGTCGGTATAGCTCCAGCATGCGCTGGACATCGGCTCGGACTTTCGACCGCGTATAAACAATTCTGGGACGAAGACGCACTTCTTCCATTAAATCTTCACGGTCAAGCTTCTTATTTCCCTCAAAGACAATGCGATTAATGATTGGGTTTTCTAGAACCTCAATAATAAGAACCGTGCCTTGTGCTTTCATTGAAACATTTGCAAAAAGGCCTGTTGCCATTAGATTTTTCAAGCTTGCATCTAGCTGCGCTGCCTCAAAGGGGTCACCCGTCTTGACTGTCAAATAGGAGGCAATTGTCGCAGGCTCAACCCGCTCGTTACCCACCACGTTAATTTGACTTATGTTTGGAACCTGCTGCTGAGCTTCCTGAGCAGCATGAGCAGTTGCGGAAAAACCAAATGAGATAAGAGAAACAATCCCAACCCCCATAAGAAAATTCATAGCAATCAATAGTTTTTTATAACGCAAAGCTAGTAGCCCTTATAATATACTGTTTCATTACAGCAAAATTTCAACATTGGCGCGCAAAATGGCTTAAAGAGCAATAGAATGCAAGTCATTCAGTGTTAAAAACAACATAAGCCCTATTACAAACACAAAACCGAGCATAAATGCCAACTCCTGCGCGCGTTTTGGAAGAGGGCCACCCTTAGCAGCCTCCAACCCATAAAATAGTAAATGACCCCCGTCTAACATAGGAATTGGCAATAAATTGACGAATCCTAGGTTAATAGAAATCATTGCAACAAATCGAATGAAATTATCAAAGCCTGATTGAGCAACTTCCCCTGCCATAGCAGCGACACGAACCGGGCCTCCCATTTCTCTTACTGAACGCATACCCATGATCAATTGCCCCATAGAGGTGGTGATCATCCTTAGTGTATTAATCGAATGGCGGGTACCTTCTACCAGTGCTTCAAATGGTCCGTAAGCTCTGTACTCACCAAAAGCAATACCAATGCCTATATATCCTATAGTTTTACCTTCGTCAGGCCCTTGGCGACCAATCGTTTCACCAATTGATAAGATAAAGTTTAAAGGCTCGCCATCACGTTCTATATTGATAGATACGACTTTGTTTGGACGAACTGATATGACGTCATATACCGCTTGGAAATCATCGATTGCAATGCCATCAATATTAGTGATGAGATCATTAACCTCAAGACCAGCATTATAAGCAGGCAAATCTTTTTCAATTCTGCCAATCCACGGAACATATTTAGGTCCAATTTCTAAATAGCCATAAGCATATTCATTATCAAACCGGTCCGTCATCATCTTGCTATTTATAAGTACAGGTAATATTAAGTTTTCACCATCCCGTTCAATACCAATATCAATTGTCTGCTCTGGTAATAGTTGAACAATTTCTGAAATATCACGCAGCCGTTCAACTTCGGTGCCATCAACTGAAAGTACAATATCACCCACTTTAAGACCTGCTTTTTCTGCACTTAACCCTTGACCGATCATGCCGATCTCGCTCGACATAACCCTCTGTCCCTGAACGTAGACGAGACCCGCAAATAAAATCACAGCAAATACAATGTTGATAAAAGGCCCCGCAAAGACAATTGCCGATTTCTGCCACAGGGATTTAAAATGAAAACTTTCCGCTTTTTCTTTAGTGGTCATATTTTCTAGCGCTTCGTCATCAGGATTACTCGCACCCGTCGCGTCACCTGCAAATTTTACGTAGCCACCAAGCGGTATTGCGCTTATTTTCCAACGTGTTCCATGCTTGTCTGTGCGACCAAAAAGTTCTCGGCCAAATCCAACAGAAAAGACATCAACCTTAACCTTGCACCACCGAGCAACTAGATAATGCCCCATCTCGTGCACAAACACGAGCACAGTAAGGGCTGCTAAAAAGACAGCAACGGTGAAGATAAAGCCTGGTCCTTGTTCAATCATCTCGTCATGAACTCCTTTAGTTTATAAACCGTGAAAGATAGCTTGTAGCAAGCCTTCTGCTTTCATGGTCAATGTCCATTACGTTCGCTAGGGATTGTGGCGGTTTCATGTCACACGATGCCATAGTCTCATTCACTAAATTAGCAATATCGCAAAACCCAATACCCCCGTTTAAAAAACTCTCTACTGCGACCTCATTAGCTGCATTTAAAATTGTAGGAAAAGCCCCACCTATTTTTAAAGCTTCTTGTGCCAAAGCAAGAGCGGGAAAACGGATAAGATCAATATCTTCAAAAGTTAATGTGGAAATATCACCTAAATTCAATGTGTTACACGGTGTCTCCATTCTATCAGGCCACGCGAGTGCATAAGCAATAGGAATACGCATATCAGGAGACCCCATTTGGGCAAGCACAGATTTATCCCTATATTCAACCATAGAATGGATAACCGATTGTGGGTGAACAATCACATCAATTTGCGAAGCTTCGATTGGAAAAAGATGATAAGCTTCGATCATCTCCAGCCCTTTATTCATCATTGTGGCAGAATCAACCGATATTTTTGCACCCATATCCCAATTTGGATGCGCAACAGCCTGTTCAGGCGTTACATCCTTCATTGCATCTAAAGACATTTCTCTAAAGGGGCCGCCCGATGCTGTAAGGATAATTTTCTCAATTTTTTCAGGATGATCAAAGTCAAACACTTGATAAATGGCATTATGCTCACTGTCTACGGGTAATAATGTTGCTTTATGCTTTTTAACTTCCTCAGTCATTAAGTCGCCCGCGAAAACAAGACATTCTTTATTGGCAAGGGCTACCACTACACCCCGTCGAACAGCCTCCAAGGTCGGCTTTAGTCCCGCTGCACCGACAATGGCAGCCATGACCCAATCAGCTTGCCTTTTAGCAACTTCAACTACACCGCTAGCCCCTGACAAAACTTCAATCCCTGAACCTTCTAATAATTCTTTAAGGGGCAAATAGAAACTTTCGTCAGCAATGGCAACCACTTCAGCATGAAATGTTCTTGCTTGCTCAGCTAGCAATGCAATATTGCGGTTAGCCGTTAAACCAACGACTTTATAATTATCTTTATTTCTAATCACCAGATCAAGAGTGTTCACCCCAACCGAACCGGTAGAGCCTAGAACTGTAATTGTCTTTTGAGATTTTTGTGACATCAACCTGCTAACATCCAACTCAGAGCAATCGCAATGATAGCGCTCACAGGTCCAAGCCCGTCAACCCGGTCTAATACACCACCGTGCCCCGGGATAATGCCGCCAGAATCCTTAACTTCAAACTTGCGCTTTATAGAGCTTTCAAGCAAATCTCCCATTTGGGAAAAGACTGCAAGACCCGCACTAGCAACAAACAATTCAAGACGTGATAAATTAAATACCCCCCAAACAAGCTGGCTTAACACTCCGGCGAGTATCATGCCGCCAAGCAAGCCAGACCATGTTTTATTTGGGCTTATCTGCGGTGCGAGCTTTGGGCCACCAATGGTTTTCCCCGCAAAATAACCGCCGATATCAGTCCCCCAGACCAAAAGAAATATCCAGAAAACAACCATGCGGCCATCCATGTCTTGTGGCAATTGAGTCCGTATCCAAAGCAGTGCTAACAGGGGCGTAAGCACATAAAAGAGCCCGAGGGTAGTCCATGCCATATCGCGCATTTTAAACTGACTGTAGATATAGCTTAAAATTACGAGGCCAATGGTAAGGGATAAATAAAAACTATGAAAATGCCATTCCGGTTTTTGAGCCGTATTTAAGAGAACAAATATCATGGCAACAAGGCCTATAACCTTAAATTCCGTGCCACTGACTGCGGTCAGCTTGAGCCATTCCAGTATCATTAATATTCCACCAAAAAGCAAAAGGCCAGTAAACCAGATATCGCCATACCATATGATAGCGATAACAGGTGGAATAAGCACCACAGCCGACAATACACGTTTTACTAAGCCACCAAAAGCAGGCTTTTTATCAGACATAACTACCCCTACAACCGTGCGCCAAAGCGACGTTCTCTTTGATGATAAGCTTCTATGGCTTCATCAAGCGACTTTTTGTTAAAATCAGGCCACAAAAGGTCCATAAATAAAAATTCAGAATAAGCTGCTTGCCATAACATAAAGTTGGACAATCTCTTCTCCCCGCTGGTTCTGATAATCAGGTCAGGGTCTTCCCATTCTGCTGTATATAATAATGATGATAGTGCATTTTCTGTGATATCATCTACTTTCATGACGCCACTGGCGACGCGAGATGCAAGTATTTTAGCAGCATCAGTAATTTCAGCTTGCCCACCGTAATTCAGCGCTATTACTAGTATTAGATTATCATTGCCTTTAGTGCGGTCTTCAGCTTGATCAATTTGCTTAATAATATCATCCGCCAACCGTTCGCGCTGTCCAATAAACCTCAGCCGAACTCCCTGTTTATCAAGAGACGATACTTCCTTTTTAATATAGAGCCGAAGCAATCCCATCAGGTCGCTGACTTCGTCATCAGGGCGGCTCCAATTTTCAGATGAAAAGGCATAAAGAGTAAGTATTTTTACGCCACGCGCCAAACAACCCTCAACTGTTTCCCTAACGGCATCAGCTCCCTTTTTGTGCCCAACAGCACGTGGCAAGCTATGCGCTTTAGCCCACCGCCCATTACCATCCATTATGATAGCAATATGATGCGGTGGCTTACAATTAGCCAAGCTTGTGGATGTCTCCGTCAACAATAGACCTTTCTCAAATACAGGCCTATACCTGCATTATCTCACCTTCTTTAGTGGCGTAAAGGCTATCGACGCTCGCAACATATTTGTTGGTTAGTTCCTGCACTTCATCCGACCACATTTTATGCTCATCTTCAGACATTGACTTATCTTTTTCAGCCTTTTTGAGACTGTCCATTCCATCGCGGCGAACGTTACGGATAGAAATACGCGATTGCTCTGCGTACTTTCCAGCAATTTTAGTGAGTTCGCGACGGCGTTCCTCATTTAGCTCTGGAACAGGAATACGTATTAAGTTTCCATCGTTCATTGGGTTGAGTCCGAGCCCTGAATTTAGAATTGCTTTTTCCACTGCCGCAACATTTGCTTTATCCCAAACCTGTATGGACAACAAACGTGGTTCTGGAACTGAAACAGTTCCCACCTGATTAACCGGCATTTCTGAACCATAGACGTCGACCACAACCGAATCGAGCATGGCAACATTGGCGCGACCAGTGCGCAAACCTGTAAATTCGTGCTTAAGAGAATCTAGCGCACCCTTCATGCGACGCTCAGTGTCATCAATATCAAATTCACTCATTTTTCTATTCCCCTCCAACGATAGTGCAAACACCATTGCCTAATAATACATTACATAATTGATCCTGACCGTGGATCGAAAAAACCACAATAGGAATATCATTTTCTCTGCTTAGGCTTATTGCTGCTGCATCCATCACCTTCAAATCTTTTGTAAGAACTTCCATATAGGTCAGCGTATCATATCGAACTGCATTTGAGTCTGTTTTAGGATCAGCAGAATAGATTCCATCAACCTGTGTTCCTTTAAGAAGCGCATTACAGTTCATTTCAGCAGCTCTCAGCGCTGACGCTGTATCTGTTGTGAAATATGGGTTTCCTGTGCCCGCAGCAAATATAACCACACGTCCTTTTTCTAGGTGACGCACCGCACGACGACGAATATACGGTTCAGAAACATTGGCCATGGGTATAGCACTCAAAACTCGGGTATCGACGCCGATTTTTTCCAAGGCATTTTGAACAGCAAGAGCATTCATAACGGTTGCGAGCATTCCCATGTAATCAGCTGTCGAGCGATCAAGGCCAGCCGCAGCACCAGCTAATCCACGAAAGATGTTACCGCCACCCACAACAGCGCATATCTCAACGCCTAAATCTCGTGCCTTTTTAATTTCTTGTGCGATCTCACTAACAGTTTCCGGATTGATGCCATACTCGCTATCGCCCATTAAGGCCTCACCAGAAAGTTTCAATAATATGCGTTTAAATTTTGGTGCCTTGGACATAAATGATATTCCCTCCCAATATATGGCGGCAGACTAGCCCTATTCATAGCAAAAGGCTACAGTCCTAATAGCTTTTTTTTGCTTATGCACAAACTACAGAAATTATGCATAAAAAAAGGCCCGGAAGTCTCCCTCCGAGCCTCTCAAATTTTCAAGCCCTTAAGCTTGTGACATTGATGCTACTTCAGCAGCAAAATCGTCTTCTTTTTTCTCGATACCTGCGCCAAGTTCCATACGAACAAAACCAGTTAGTTCAATGGATGCCCCAGCTTCTTTGGCAGCATTTGCGATAACATCTGAAATTCTTGTTTCATTATCGATAACAAATGTTTGCTTAAGCAAAACAACTTCTTCAAGATATTTGTTCATTCGACCAACAATCATTTTCTCAATGATGTTTTCTGGCTTACCAGATTCGCGCGCTTTGTCCATTTGCACTTGCTTTTCACGCTCTACCAAAGCCGGGTCCAAATCTTCTTCAGATAAAGACGCAGGATTTGTTGCCGCAATATGCATGGCAAGCTGTTTACCAAGAGAGGCTAGAGCATCAGCACCAGCTTCTGATTTCAACGCGACCAAAACACCGATTTTACCAAGATTTGGCACAACAGCATTGTGAACATAAGAAACAATAGCTCCGCTATCCACTTCAAGAGTTTCTGCGCGGCGAACACTCTGGTTTTCACCAATCGTTGCAATATTATCCGTTAGTGTTTCTTCAACTGTTTTATCTGAGCCTGGAAATGGTGCTGCTTTAATAGCAGCTACATCGACACCAACATCAAAAGAAACAGAAGCAACACCAGCTACAAATTCTTGGAACTGCTCATTACGAGCGACAAAATCAGTTTCAGAATTCACTTCAACAGCAACGCCTTTAGTGCCTTCAACTTTAACAGAAACAAGACCTTCAGCCGCAACACGTGATGATTTTTTCGCGGCAGCAGCAAGACCTTTAGTACGAAGCCAATCAACAGCAGCCTCAAGGTTGCCATCATTTTCAGTGAGCGCTTTTTTGCAATCCATCATGCCAGCGCCGGATGTATCACGCAGTTCTTTAACGAGTGCTGCAGTAATCTGAGCCATTTTCAAGCCCCTTTCATTTCGTGAGGAATACCCCGAAAGTTGAAAGCAATTCTATATGCTCTCAACTTCGGTATATAATGATTATTTAGTATCTTTTTTAGCGGCTGCTTTTTTTGCAGGAGCTTTTTTCGCAGCAGCTTTCTTAGCTGGAGCAGCTTTCTTGGCAGCAGGCTCTTTTTTCGCAGCAGCTTTCTTTGCTGGAGCAGCTTTCTTAGCTGGAGCAGCTTTCTTGGCAGCAGGCTCTTTTTTCACAGCAGCTTTTTTAGCTGGAGCAGCTTTCTTGGCAGCTGGCTCTTTTTTCTCAGCAGCTTTTTTAGCCGGAGCAGCTTTCTTGGCAGCTGGCTCTTTTTTCTCAGTAGCTTTTTTAGCCGGAGCAGCCTTCTTAGCAGCAGCTTTCTTAGCAGGCTTTTCTTCAACTGGAGCAGCTTCTACTTCAACAGCAGGCGCAGCCTCAACAGCTAGGTCTTCAGCAACAGCTTCTGCGTCAACTTCGACAGCAGCGCCAACATCAACACCCTGTGCAGCAAGATCCGCTTGAATGCCGTCAAGAACAGCATCAGCAATCAAGTCACAGTAAAGACGGATAGCACGAGTAGCATCGTCGTTACCAGGAACAGGAAAATCAACACCCTCTGGCTTTGAGTTCGTATCAAGCACAGCAACAACAGGAATGTTTAGGCGATTGGCTTCAGCAATTGCAATATCATCACGAATTGTATCTACAGCAAAAATAATGTCTGGAAGACCACCCATATCGCGAATACCGCCAAGAGTAAGCTCAAGCTTATCGCGCTGTCGTGTTAACTGAAGAGTTTCTTTCTTAGTCAAACCTATGTTTTCATCAGCAAGCTGTGCATCAAATTGCTTTAAGCGCTTGATAGACTGAGATACTGTTGCCCAGTTTGTAAGCATGCCACCAAGCCAGCGATGGTTCACGTAATATTGACCACAACGTTTTGCAGTGTCTGCAATAACTGTGGACGCTTGACGCTTTGTTCCAACAAAAAGAACACGACCGCCGCCAGCGACAACTTCGCGAACAGCCTGAAGGGCACGTGTTAGAGATGGAACGGTTTGAGATAGATCGATGATGTGAACGCCATTACGCTCTCCGAAGATATACGGAGCCATTTTTGGGTTCCAACGATGTTTTTGATGTCCAAAGTGCACACCTGCTTCTAGCAGCTTGCGCATTTCTACTTGCGGCATTGCCATAATATAATTCCTTTACCAGTTGACCACCACGAACTTGAACCCATTATTGGGACCGGAAGGCGTATAGCATTATGTAGGCTATTCACCACGTTCGTGTGCGAAGTTGAGCGGGGTATATAGCGGAAATTCAGGGATTACAAGAGGAAAATGATAGTTTTATAACTATTCTTCATTTTTATCCAATAAGGCAACTGCCTCAGGGTCGTACGGAATGCACTTCAGGTGGATGAAGCGATTTTCATCAACGCGCTTAATATCACAATTTAATTTTTCTCGAGCCAGAGCCTCAGTTAGAGATGGTAAGGATACATTACTATTATAAGGCACATTTATCACTTGTGGCTGAACAGATGGATAGTTTACAAATTCATCACCATCTGTATTTCCTTGGTCAGCACCAACACGAGCATGGCCGTAATCATTACCTTTTCTATTCACTCTATTAAATGTGACCTTAGCACAAGAACTCACTCGCGCTGTTCCTTCTGTTCGTTGGGAATTAAAAACAAGATGCACACGACTACAGCCATCTCTGTTGATAACATAACTTTTCA
>CBFDBT010000010.1:0-28161 GCA_965603115.1 uncultured Alphaproteobacteria bacterium | reverse complement strand
GCCAGATGACCAAATGCTCGCGAACAGTCATATCCTTGAGGTTTTGCCAACGCTGAGGAGAGGCGACAACCTGTTTTTGGTCAGGTTGAAGCGCCACACAGTTATTATTGGCGAGGACTCTATTTGCCACATCTCACAACGGGGCCATCCGCAGGCACATTTTCTCCTGATGGAAATGAGGTCGTCTATAGCATGGCGGGTTCGCTATGGCGGCAGAAAATTGGTAATAATAACGCTTTTGAGCTTACGTCAGACAAAGGATATGATTATCAACCAGATTGGTCGAGGGGCGGTGAGACGGTTGTTTTTTCTCGACGACATAAAGATGCAATGGAATTATACAGCCTGAACTTAGAAAGTGGAAAAACCAAAAAACTTACTGAGTTCGGTGCAGTTTCAATTGAGCCCAGAATATCGCCCGATGGCACAAAATTGGCTTTTGTTTCAAGTTTTAAAAATGGTAACTTTAACTTGTATGTGGCTGACCTAAATGGAAAAGGTCTCGCAAATATTGTTCCTATTATAGAAGGACGCAGATCCAAAATTGATCGCTATTATTATGGAGAACTTGACCATGCTATCAACCCAAGCTGGTCTCCCGATGGTTCCAGACTACTATATGTAAATAATTCAGAAGTGGCGTGGGGAACAGGTGATATATGGTCTGTTTCGGTTGAAGATCCAAAGGATAAAAAGCCTGTTCTTTCTGAGGAGACAACTTGGGATGCAAGACCGGAAACTGCACCAGATGGAAAACGAGTTCTTTATAGTAGTTATCGAGGGCGCCAGTGGCATCAACTTTGGCTCACAACAACTGATGGCATGCCGCCTCTTCCACTAACATTTGGTGACTTTGATCGTCGAAATGCGCGTTGGTCGCTGGATGCAAAAAAGATTATTTATACAAGTAACGAAGATGGAAACCTTTCCTTGTGGGTGCAAAATTTTATTGGTGGCAAAAAGACAAACATCAAACCGCTTAAACGACATTATAAACGGGGTATGGATAGTATTGTTTTGAAGGTTGTAGATGATGCTGGCGAGCCTATTTCTGCCAGAGTGAGTGTGCTCAGTAAAGTCACGGGAAGACATTACGGGGCCAACGATGCGCGTATGCTAGCTGATGACTCTTTTATGCCAGAACAGCAAGAGCATGAAACACATTATTTCTATTGCGACCAGAGTTGTGAAGTGGTGGCACCTCGCGGTAAGCTCGCTATATCTGTTTATAAAGGACTGGAACATAATCCAGATAATAGTGTAGTCGAGCTCAAAAAGGGAGGCTTGGTTAAGACAATTTCTCTCGCGTCTAACGCCCTCCCCTCCGAATTTGGTAATTTCCTCAGTGCTGAATTTCATCATCATATGAATTATGGCGGACAATACCGTATGACACGCGAGTCAATGGCCGCTGATGCGCAGGCTGAAGGAATTGACATTGTTTACAATTTGATTGTTAACAAGGAAGAACGAATTCCGTCTGTTGCTGAATTTACTCCTAAGGCAACTAATATTGGTGATGTTACTGTCTTTCAAGGGCAAGAAACACATACAAGCTATTGGGGGCACCTTGGGCTTCTACATCTTGATGATAGAATTGTGATGCCTGATTTCTCCAGTTACCGCCACACAGCACTAGCATCACCCTACCCGCATAACGGAATATTATCGGATCTTGCGCATGAACAAGGTGCCTTGGTGGGATATGTCCATCCTTTTGATACATGGATAAGCAATCTGGATAATGTTGAAAAATTGACCCACACACTACCGGTCGACGTTGCGCTTGGAAAAACCGACTATTTGGAGGTGGTTTCATTTGCAGACCACAAAGCGACAGCTGGTGTCTGGTATAGATTGATGAATCTAGGTTTTCATCTGCCGGCTGGAGCCGGTACCGATTCTATGGGAAATTTGGCGTCTTTTAGAGGTCCAATCGGTTTGAATCGGGTTTATTTGGAGACGGACAGTAGGGAGCCTGGGGCACTTAAAGACGCTATTAAATCTGGGCGGGGTTTCGTGACCAATGGTCCTTTGCTTGGTTTGAAAATTAACGATGTCGCACCTGGGGGAACCATCGATGTTCAGTCTGGTCGTCAAATGGTCCATATTCGTGCATCAATGCGATCAATAGCCCCTGTACCTGAAGTAGAGTTAGTGCAAAACGGCCAAGTCATAAAAAAAATTCAAGTGTCTAAAGACGGCCTAAGCGCTGATTTTGATGGCGAGCTTGAAATCAAGGATGGGGGATGGATATTATTGCGCGCAAGTAATCCGCAGGCTCATATAAATATACAAGACTATTATCCTTACGGGACGACCAATCCTGTGTGGTTGACAAGCCCAGATGGCATTCCTGCTGCCTATGAAGATGCAAGATACTTTATGCAGTGGATCGACCTCGTGATGAAAGGTGCTGCCGCTAGGACTGATTATAATAGTGATGAAGAGCGTTCTAACACCTTGGGGTATTTATCGAAAGCTAGGAAGGTTTTTGAGGAAAAGCCCCTCACACAATAAGTGTATGTTGCAAATTCAAAAAATTATTAAAAATAATGATCAGTTATTAAGTGAGTAGTATGCCCAAAAATATAAACAATGCCATGCCGTTACCACCACTATGGGCGGCCTTGATTCCTATATTCTTTTTAATAGGCCTCCTTGCTACAGCGGTGTACCTCTTTGGGTCGGATGCCGCCTCTGGAGCAAGTCAGGTAGTATTATTGCTTACTGCTAGTCTTGCAGCTTTCATCGCTGTTCGTCTTGGCCACAGTTGGCATGACATTGAAACCGCTATCATTGATGGCATCACAGTAGCTTTAAAAGCGGTTATAATTCTTCTTATCGTGGGCGCTCTGATTGGGACATGGATTGCTGGTGGTATTGTTCCGACGCTTATTGCTTTTGGTATCGACATCCTTAATCCGAATTATTTCTATTTTGCAAGTTGTATTATTTGCGTAATAATATCACTTAGTACAGGAAGTTCATGGACGACCGCTGGTACGGTTGGTGTTGCCTTGATGGGTGTAGCAAATGCCTTTGATTTATCGCCTGCGATCACTG
Organism: uncultured Alphaproteobacteria bacterium; assembly: GCA_965603115.1. GTDB lineage: Bacteria > Pseudomonadota > Alphaproteobacteria > Sphingomonadales > Kordiimonadaceae > CBFDBT01. Next base: position 25,095 of record CBFDBT010000010.1, on the reverse strand, counting down.
CAGGTGCGATTATCTCGGGGGCATATTTTGGAGATAAGATGTCTCCGCTATCCGATTCTACCAATCTTACCGCAGCCGTGGCACGCGCTGACTTGTTTGAGCATATCCGGAATATGGTATGGACGACGGGGCCTGCTTTGATACTTTCACTCATCCTCTATGCTATTCTAGGCTATGGCTCGAAATCCGTGGATAGTATGGGTCTATCAGTCACAATTAATGCTATTGACTCTACATTCAATACCAGTTGGGTAATGTTAATTCCTTTCTTGGTGGTGTTGGTGCTTGCGGCACGACGCGTGTCACCAATTCCAACACTTCTTATTGGCAGTCTTTTGGGCGCTATTTTCGCCGTTGTGTTTCAGGGTGAAGCCTTGGCGCGCTATGGCGCGTTACTGGGGGGAGGTGAGTTTGCTAGCATCAAAGCTATATGGACGGCATTTTTTGATGGTTATAAAAGTAACACAGGAAACGTTGCCGTTGATGAACTTTTGAGCCGGGGCGGTATGAGCAGTATGCTGACGACGGTGTGGTTGATACTTTGTGCGATGATTTTAGGGGCCGTCCTAGAACACACCGGTATGATTGCGCGTCTCATAGGGGCCTCTATGGTTTCAATTAAGAGGACAGGTTCTCTTATAGCAACGACAGTTGGTGTATGCATTGGCACCAATATTGTCGCCAGCGATCAGTATATTGCTATTGTCATCCCAGGGCGCATGTTGGCGCCAACCTATGATCGCCTTGGACTTGCACCAGCAGCTTTATCTCGGACACTAGAAGATTCTGCTACAATGTCTTCGCCTTTGGTTCCTTGGAATACCTGTGGTGCTTTTATGGCAGGAACTCTGGGTGTCGCAACATTCGACTATTTACCATTTTGTTTCCTTGGTTTGGCTACTCCACTCATTGCAATCCTATATGGATATCTTGGGATAAAAATTGAGAAAAAATGTGAGAAAACTGCATAAGAGGGGGGTTTAGGAATATGAGTGAAGAAAATACGTTTGAAGTGTTTCAAAAGGATATCGAAAGAACATATTGCACTGAAGAAGAATATTTTGATAAATATAATTATTCTGTATCCGACCCAGAAGGATTTTGGGCTGAAGAAGGCAAGCGGATTGATTGGATTAAACCCTACTCTATTGTCAAAAACACCAGCTTTGAAAATGGTGTGTCTATTAGGTGGTTTGAAGATGGATCTCTCAATGCGTCAGTTAACTGTATCGACAGGCACTTGCCAGATCGCAAGGATGATGTAGCTATCATATGGGAGGGCGATGATCCTTCAGAAAGTCTGCATATCACTTATGGCAAACTGTATGAACATGTTTGCCGTTTGGCAAATGTGCTTAAAGCCCGGGATGTTAAGAAAGGTGACAGGGTCACCATTTACATGCCGATGCTTCCAGAAACCGTTTATGCTATGCTTGCTTGTGCGCGAATTGGGGCTATTCATTCTGTTGTATTTGGAGGCTTTTCTCCTGATGCCTTGGCTGGCCGCATTAAGGACTGTGGATCCACTTTCCTTATTACTGCTGATGAAGGTCTGCGAGGAGCAAAAACGATCCCCCTTAAAGCTAATGTGGATGAGGCTCTAGAGCTCTGCCCTGATGTGAAAAATGTTGTTGTTGTCCGCCGTACAGGGGCCACCGTGCAGTGGGATGATAAGCGTGATATTTGGTACCATGAAGCGATCAAAGATAATTCGGCAGAGTGCCCAGCCGAAGAGATGAACGCTGAAGACCCGCTCTTTATACTTTATACTTCTGGTTCAACAGGTAAGCCAAAAGGCGTGCTACATACAACTGGCGGCTATATGGTCTGGGCCTCTATGACCCACAAATATGTTTTCGATTATAAACATGGAGAGGTATTTTGGTGCACAGCCGATGTCGGGTGGATCACAGGTCATAGCTATATTGTTTATGGTCCTCTTGCAAATGGTGCTACGACATTAGTGTATGAAGGGGTGCCTACTTATCCAGATGCAGGACGTTTTTGGCAAGTATGTGAAAAACATTCTGTCAATATCTTCTATACGGCGCCGACGGCAATTCGTGCACTCATGCGCGTAGGCGATGAACCTGTTAAACAATATGACCGTTCAGCTATCAGGCTTCTAGGCACCGTTGGGGAGCCGATAAACCCTGAGGCGTGGCACTGGTATTTTAATGTGGTTGGAGACGCACGCTGTTCAATTGTTGATACTTGGTGGCAGACGGAAACCGGCGGTGTGATGATTTCACCTTTGCCGGGAGCAACCGCTCTTAAACCAGGTTCAGCGACACGCCCGATATTTGGTGTTCAGCCAGCTTTGGTGGATGTGGAAGGTAATATCCTGGACGGTCCTGCAGAGGGTAACCTTGTGATCAAAGACAGCTGGCCTGGACAGATGCGAACGCTCTATTGTGATCATGATCGTTTTGAACAGACCTATTTTTCAACATACCAGGGCTTTTATTTTACTGGGGATGGCTGTCGTCGTGATGAAGATGGTTATTATTGGATCACGGGACGGGTCGACGATGTAATTAATGTTTCTGGCCACCGTATTGGCACTGCTGAGATCGAATCTGCTTTAGTTGCGCATAAGAATATTTCAGAAGCTGCCGTCGTGGGCTATTCACATGATATTAAGGGGCAAGGTATATATGCCTATGTTACTCCATTAGAGGGCGTCGAGCCTAGTGAAGAACTCAAAAAGGAGCTTATTTTGTCTGTCCGAAAACAGATTGGACCAGTGGCAACGCCCGACATGATCCAATTTGCTTTAGGACTTCCCAAGACCCGTTCAGGAAAAATCATGCGGCGCATTCTCAGAAAAATTGCAGAGAATGAGTTTGCCACCCTTGGTGATATGTCGACGCTCGCAGACCCCGCTGTGATTGATGACCTGATTGAACACCGCGTGAATAGGTAAAATTTAAGGACATCCATTTTGTAAACTGCGGTGTACTGCAAATTTTTCAGTTTTATCACGCCTTATATTCTCTTAATGTGAGAAGAAGGCAATATAATCAGTAGAGAACTAATATGCACTTGAAAGATATTTGTTATTTTGATATTTATAAAATATATTATAACTGATATTTATACATGGGTGCTGTATGAGCGATTTATTAATCAAAAACTCTCATCTTGATTGGAATTTACTGCATACATTTGCTGTGATTGTACAGCATCGAGGTATATCCCGCGCTGCAGCGGTGTTGAATTTGACACAGCCTGCCATTAGCAGTGCATTACGACGTCTTGAAGAGCAAGTTGGACATCAATTGATCAGGCGCGGTGGAACAATGTTCGAGGTTACCGCAGAGGGTAGGCTGCTCTTTCGTGAAAGCATTGAGGTTTTGGTGCGTATCAATCGTATCAACGAGACTTTGTCTGATACAAAAAAGGAAATAGGTGGCGTTATAAAGCTTGCGTTTGCAAGTCACGTCGTCTTCCCTTATTTAGACAAGTTGCTTAAAGAATTTCATGATGATTATCCAAATATCCACTATCAAATTGAAGTTGATAAGAGTGCTCATATAGCAGAATCCGTTCTTACAAACACCGTGACTGTTGGTATTTGCCTAGTCTATCAAGAACATAAAAAACTTGAATACCAACATTTTTTTACCGAACATTTTGGATTGTTTTGTGGCAAAGAGCATCGGCTTTTTGGAAAAAAGGGGTTGGTTATGGATGATCTGAGAGATGAGAGTTTTGTGTCTTTTCAAACGGATCAAATGGATGATGCATTGTGGTCCGTAGCTTTAATGCGAAACCAGAATAAGATGTCAGGTAAAATTGTCGGGACTTCACCAAATCTTGAAGAAGTGCGTCGGCTAATCATGGTTGGTATGGGTATCGGACCTTTGCCAATCCATTCTGTTTCTTCGGAACTTGAAAGAGGCTTATTGTGGCAGTTGCCACCATATAAAGATACGCCTTCGGTCAATGTATATGCTGTCACAAACCCTAGCTGTAATTTTTCACGCGCGGAAAATCTATTCATAAATTTTTTGAAAGATAGAATTTCTTCATTGACTGAGGATGATAAAAAATTAGCAGAATAGGGCTTGCTTGACAGAAGGCCTTCTTTGCAAATGACATAGCTTCTGGAGAGCAGATCAGGTTTCTGGTATTAATTTAATTTATAACATGAATAACAATAATTACTTTGACGAATAATAATGGGCTTGTGCATACTAGTTTCCTATTAATATCATCTTCTTTAGGAAGTGTTGAATGAATAATATGAAGGATTTATGATGCAATCTCAGAAGTCGTATAAAGTATATTTGTTCCCATTTATATCAGCAATAATTGGGCAGGTGATGTGTGTTTCTGAGGTTGTAGCTGCGCCTGATGATATTGATCAGTCTCTAAAGGTTTATTGTGAGAACATCTACCAAGCACCAGGTCATGGGATAAGTTTTTATGAAGAAAACCCTACCTATAAGGATATCCGGGATGACACGAGTGAGTGGGTATTTGCGACGCCAGAAGAGCGGGGGCTAGATCCTGAGGCTTTGCGCAGAGGCGTGGAAGAATTGAGAAAATCAAAACGAGCTTTTAGTGCAATTGTTGTCAAAGACGGTGCAATAGTGCTTGAGGAATATTTTAACGGAAGCAGCAGGAATGATAGTAATAATATTCATTCTGCTTCGAAGAGCATGATGTCTGCTCTGATAGGGATCGCGATCAACCAAGGGCATATTAAGAGCATCGATCAAAAAATATCGGAGCTTTTACCTGCCTATTTTTCACCAACGGATTCAAAAAGGAAAAAGGCTCTGACCGTACGCCATTTATTGACCATGTCTTCAGGCTTTAAATGGCGGGATGACCCTATCTCTGGTACCGAATATGATATTCAGGAAAAAGAAGACTGGGTTCATGAAATATTGTCACTTCCATTTTCAAGTCGGCCAGGTAAAGAATATTTTTATAATACAGGACTTACTCATCTTATGTCCGCGATCATCTCGGAAAACACTGGTGTCAGCGCCTGTGAGTTTGCCCATAAAAACTTGTTTGGTCCACTGGGCATAACAGCCGAACATTGGGGACGTGACCCGCAGGGGTATTATTCTGGAGGTTACAATCTCTATATGACTCCGCGGGAAATGGCAAAATTTGGATTGTTGATATTGCAGGGTGGTCGTACACCGCAGGGGCAGATTATCCCTGTTGATTGGATCAAACAGTCGGTGACGGCTTATTTTCGTCCCTATGAGGATTTTAGCTATGGCTATAACTGGTGGATTACCCGCGTAAATAAGGACGTGATACCTTATGCTTGGGGCTGGGGTGGGCAAGCTATTTACGTACATCCCAAACTTAGGGCTGTTGTTGTGATCACTCGAGATACAAGTGATGCTGGTTTAGTGGGAGATGAACCGGCAAATCATAATTTTATCAAGAAATATGTACGGCCCATCAGTGAGCGATAATGATAGAGGAAACCAGTTATGAGCTATCCAGTAAATTCTAATTTAGATCAGACGATGATCGTTATGAACCGAAGCCATAAACGTCAGCAGAAATTTGTTTTTGCTCTTTTGTACGCTGCTCTTTCAGGGTTTTGTCATCCTTCTTTCGCAGCGAGTGATGGGATATCAGATTCCAAATGTCTAGATGCTGATTTGATTATTCATAATGCAACAATCTATACAGGAAATGATGTTCAGGATGTTGTTGCGTCTATGGCTGTCAAAAAAGATCGCATCGTCGCTGTTGGCAATGTTAGCGATTATGAGTGCGGCTCTGTGAAAAAAATTGACATGAATGGCCGATTTGTCTTTCCGGGTTTTACAGATGCACATGTTCACTTGAAAGAGACAGGATACCGCGAGCTTATACTGGATTTGCGGGAAGCTAAAAGCCTTAAGCATGCGATGGAAATGGTTCGGGAAAAAGCTGAATCTGGAAAGCCGAGTCAATGGCTTGAAGGTGTCGGCTGGATCGAAAAATACTGGCCGGAAAAAAGGTTCGCCACGAAATTTGATTTGGATCCTGTTGTAAATGATCGCGGGGTGGTCCTTGCTAGATCCGATGGCCATACAATTTTGGCCAATAGCTATGCCCTGAAATTAGCGGGAATCGACCGAAATACAGTTGACCCGGAAGGCGGTATCATCCAACGGACTGCGGATGGAGAGCCCACTGGTATTCTGATTGACAATGCAACTGTCCTTGTAACTGATCTCATTCCCCCAAAGACAAGAGAAGAAGACAAAGAAGCTCTTCGACTGGCAATGGAGCGTAATGTTAGACTGGGCTGGACCCAGATACAGAATGCTGGGGGAACTGCTGGCGATATCGATATCCTTCAGGAGTTAAAGGCCGAGGGAAAGCTGCCCCAGCGTATCTATTATGCTTTTGATGATTATGATTCCATACATAATCTGCTGGAAAATGGCCCCGTCATTGACCCCGAAGATCAGATCACTACGCGAGCAATTAAGCTCTTCACGGATGGGGCCTTGGGATCTCGGGGGGCTGCTCTTGAAAAAGATTATGAGGATGATGCTTCCAAAGGCCTAATGTTGCTGACGAGAGAAGAGGTTGTTCCAATCTTGGTTAAAGCGCTAGAAAAGGGCGTTCAGGTGGAAGCGCATGCCATTGGGGACAGAGCGAACCGGCTAATGCTTGACTGGTATGAAGAAGCCTTCAATCTGGTAAAGATAGAAAACCGTAAAGTTCAAAGCCCCCGGTGGCGAATTGAGCATGTTCAGGTCATAGCCCCCGATCAGCAAAAAAGATTGAAGAGCCTGCGTGTTATCCCGTCCATGCAGCCGTCCCACGCGATTGGAGACCTCTATTTTGGGCCAACGCGACTGGGACCTGAGAGGGTTAAAAATGCGTATGTATGGCAAGGGCTAATTGATCTTGGGTTGATTATCGCTGGTGGTAGCGACGCTCCTGTTGAAGTGGGTGATCCTTTGATTGAGTTTTATGCTGCCGTGGTTCGAAAAGACATGAATGGTTATTTCAATGAGGACTGGCATATTGAACAAGCCGTCAGTCGGGATGTGGCATTAAAGATGCTGACGATATGGCCAGCCTACGCGGCGTTTCAGGAAGATGACCGCGGCACAATTGAAGTTGGGAAACTGGCTGACCTGACGGTGTTTGATAAAGATATAATGACCATCGACGATAAACAAATTTTGACGACTTCCGTTGTTATGACAATGGTTGGCGGTAAGATTGTGTATAAAAAATAGTATTTGTTTAGGACACTACACCATGAGTATTGAAGAAAAAAGGGATGCATTATTTTACCAAGCCGGGGGGCATCTTCCGATTTCGAGTCGGGCTGATGGTGTTTTTATTTGGGATACCGAAGGTAAGCGATATCTGGATGCCTGTGCAGGTGCTATTACCTGTAATCTAGGGCATAATCATCCGGCTATTAAAGCGGCGATGAATGATCAACTTGGAAAGATTGCTTTCAGTTACCGGACACAATTTGAAAACCAGCCTGCAATTGATCTGGCATCAGAGTTGGTCGGGCTTACAGGCCATAAACTGGAAAGGGTGTTTTTTGTAGGCAGTGGGTCGGAAGCAGTCGAATCCTGTATGAAACTTGCTAGACAATATTTCGTTACACAAGGTGAAACTCAGCGGACAAAATTTGTTTCAATGCGACCATCATATCATGGAAGTACATTGGGGGCACTCGGGCTCACGGGCTACCAGCCTCTGGAATGTCACTATTCAGATGTTATGATAGGATCGGTTAAAATACCAAGTCCTGATTTTTACCGGATGGATGACGCCAGTGAAAATGCCCATGTAGATCGGATGATAGCTGAAACAAGAGCCATTATTGAGGCTACGGGTGGAGAAAATGTGGTTGCCGTTGTCGCGGAGCCAGTGGGCGGTGCGAGTACGGGTGCTCGTATGTTAAATCAGCGCTATTTTGATAAAATACGAGCGCTTTGCAAAGAATTTGGCTGCCTGTTTATTCTAGATGAAGTGTTGACAGGTGTTGGGCGTACGGGGCAGTGGTTTGCCTATCAGCATTGGGGGGCAACTCCCGATATAATGGCTCTGGCCAAGGGTATGGGAGCCGGATATTATCCAGTTGCTGCAATGCTTGCGCCTCGCAAAATTGTTGATGCCGTTGTGAATAGTGGTGGTTTTATGCATGGGCATACATATGCGGGAAACCCCCTTGCTTGCGCTACCGGCCTAGCTGTTATTCAAACGATGAAAAAAGATAAGATTCTGGATAACGTGGTTGCTAGAGGGCACCGACTTCGACAGGGCTTAGAGGATATACAAGCCAAATTTCCTGTTGTTGGTCATGTAAGGGGTATTGGTCTCTTACAAGCTATAGAACTTGTGGAAGACCCAAGCACCAAGGCTCCCTTCGCAGCCTCATTGAATGTGTTTAATAAGGTTACTGAAATCGCCCGGGATAAATTTGGTTTGTTGATTTATCCTAGACGGAGCTTGAATGGCCTCGCCGGCGACCATTTTTTGATTTCTCCCCCTCTGACCATCACAGATGTAGAAATAGACTTAATCTTAGAGCTTCTTAATGAAACGTTGGCTGAATTCCAGCGGTCTATGTCCTGAAAATATTTTTAATGGAAGTAATAAATGAAAAAAATTAACAAGATTGAGGAAGTGGTTGCCTCTATTTCATCAGGATCATCTATAATGATTGGTGGCTTTGGCAGTCCAGGCACACCCTTTTGTCTGATTGATGAGTTATTGCGCCAGGGGCAGAAAAATCTTCATTTGATCAAAAATGATGCCAATGAACCAAGTCTAGGGATTAGCAAATTAATTGAAAATGGTCAGGTGGATATTTTAACCACGTCTCATGTTGGTTTGAATAAAATTGTTATAGAGAAAATGAATGACGGTAAAATAGAAATAAATTTCTTTCCACAGGGTGTCTTGGCAGAAAAAATAAGAGTAGCAGGCGCAGGATTTCATGGCTTTCTTTCAGATATCGGGCTTGATACGGAAATAACAGATCCTTCTGAGATCATAATGAGAAATGGGCATCGGCTTAAAATCGAAGATGCGCTTCGAGCGGACTATGCACTTATACACGCTGCTCGAGCGGATTGGTTCGGTAATCTAACATACCATGGTGGGGCAATGAATTTCAGCCCCCTGATGGCTATGGCTGCTGATCGTGTTATTGCGGAGACGACAGAGATATTGCGACCAGGTGAATTGGTGCCTGAACAAATTCATACACCCTCAGCTTTTGTATCAGACGTTGTGCTTTTGGATGAATTGACAGACGACTACAAAGTTAGGCAAGGGAAATAAGTCATGGATGTTGAAAGAATAATCAGGCGCTCGGCGCAAGAAATTGAGGATGGCCAAATCATAAATCTGGGCATTGGGCTCCCGACGAAAGTTCTATCACATCTTCCTGATGAAAAAGATGTTCTCATTCACTCTGAGAATGGTATCCTTGGGTCCTGGAAAAGAGCGTCACTACTTGATATTGACCCATTTCTGATCGATGCAGGAGGGACCTATGTTTCAGTGCGCCCTGGCAGCGCGATTATGGACAGCGCAGTCTCCTTCGCCCTTATTCGGCGTGGCAAGATAGATATTACGATGATAGGTGCTTTCGAGGTTGACCAGAGTGGCAATTTGGCAAATTGGAAAATTCCGGGATATTTCTCACCTGGAATTGGCGGGGCAATGGAACTTGCCCAGAAAACCAAACGTGTCATTGTTCTTTGCGGCCACAATAGTAAGGATGGCAAACCCAAGATACTCAAGGAGTGTCAGCTTCCTCTTACTGCTACTAAATGCGTGTCGCGCATTATCACAGATAAAGCAGTAATGGACGTCACTGAGGAAGGGCTAGTGTTGCGCGAATTGGCGGATAATATCGAATTGGATGAATTGATCGCTTGTACTGAAGCGGACCTTATCATCCCTAATGAGATTGGGAGATTCTAATGCAGGAAGATATGGAAAGAGACATTCTGGATAGCTGCGATCAGTTATTCCCAGCTGTTATCGATTTTACAAAAGAAATGGTGAAACAATATAGCGTTCTTGGTGAAGAAAAGGGCACTCTGGATGTTGTTGAACAGGAGCTACGCAACTTGAACCTGCCTCCCACACGGGTACCTATGAAGCGTGAGGAAATGGAATCAAGCGCATTATATGCGCCCGTTGAGTGGGATCATGAGGACAAGTATAATCTGGTGTCGCGCCTCAACCCTGACGGGGAAGGCAAAAGTCTGGTTTTTAATGGCCACCTAGATGTTGTTAGTGCAGTTCCATTTGATATGTGGACGCAACCACCAAATGAACCTTGGGAAAAGGATGGATGGCTTTATGGCCGCGGATCCGGCGACATGCAGGCCGGTGTTGCAGCTATGATTTATGCCGTACATGCCATTCATCTTGCTGGCTATAAAATCACTTCTCCCTTGACAATCCAAGCCGTGGTTGAAGAGGAATGTTCGGGTAATGGTGCTTTGGCATGCCTTCAGCATGGATATGATGGCGATTTCGTTTTGATCCCTGAACCTTTCGGCCCCCAGATTTATGCTGGGCAAGTTGGCGTGCTGTGGTTCAAAACTGTAGTAAAGGGCATTCCTGCGCATGTGTTAGATACGTCTAGCGGTACGAGTGCCATAGAAAAACTCCATTTATTAATCCCCTTTCTTAAAGAGTTGGAAGATGATCTAAATACTCATTTTCGTAAGCCTCCCTACGACAAATTTGATCACCCCTTTAATTTCAATCTCGGCAATATTTCTGGCGGTAATTGGCCTTCAAGTGTTCCAGCCTATGCTGAGATGGAAGCCAGGATTGGATTTCCTCCAGGCATGGATGCAAGTGAAATTATGAAAAAAGTATCGGACAAAATCGAGGAAGCGACGCGAAAGTCAAACATCTTCGGCACTGATGTGCCAATTGTCAGCTTCCATGGGTTTCGTTCCGAAGGGCATCTGGTTGATATGGATAATCCTGGAATTGAAATACTGTCAGATTGCCATAAAAGCCTAACGCAGCAGGAAGTAGGGAGTTACCTTTCCACTTGCACAACAGATTTGCGGGCCTTTCATTTTTACAGTGGTACCGGTGGAACTTGTTATGGGCCGGTGGCCAAAAATATCCATGGTATTGACGAACGTGTAAATATAGAATCCGTTCGTCATGTCCTGCGGACCTATGCCCTGTTTATCAGTCGCTGGTGCAAGGTTGAAAAATTGTGAAAAATGTATATTTGGTAGACTATGTCCGTTCGGCGTTTAGTCGAGCGCATCCGGTGAAAACGGAAGTGGATGCTTTCGACGGCGTGAGATCCGATGAAATATTGGCACGGCTTATGAAGTCTGTGTGCGGGCGAAATAATATTGACGGTGACGATGTAGACGACTTGTCGATTGGCTGTGCCCTTGCAGTAAAAGAACAGTGGAGTTTTGGAGGTCGTTATCCCGTGTATCTGAGCGGTATAGGCTCCAATGGTGGTAGCCGTATGATTGATCAACAATGTGGTTCAGGATTAGCTGCTATGCGTACGGCTTTTCTCAATATTGGGTCAGGAAGTGCTCATATAGCACTTGCTGCGGGGTATGAGCATATGACAAATGTGCCGATGGGGCCGACACTTTTCAATTCAGGCACTCTAACGATTCCAGAAAGAGCGCTTGATGGTAAACAAAAGCTGGAATTGGGGATCGCACTGAATATGGGCCTTACTGCAGAGAGGCTGGCGGCAGAAAACAACATTTCTAGGAAAGCGATGGATGAGTTTGCTTATTGCTCTCATCAAAAAGCAGCAAAAGCTCAAGTCGAGGGTTTTTTCGCTGACGAAATCATTACATTGCGTGGAGCATCTGGGTTGGATGTATCGTCTGATAGTAATATCCGCGGCAATACTTCCTTGTCTCGCTTGGCAGAATTGAAACCCGTCTTTAATGAAAATGGTATTGTGACCGCAGGCAACAGTTCCCCCTTGTCAACCGGGGCCGCCTTGGGTGTCCTAATGTCTGAGGAAGCTATTCAGAAAACTGGCGCCACCCCCATAGCACGTATTATCAGCTGTGTAGACAAAGGTGTCGATCCTGAGCTTATGGGTGCTGGTGTAGTGCCAGCCATAGAAGCTGCGCTGGAAATAGCTGGCCTGACAGTTGAGCAGATAGATGCGTGGGAGATTAATGAAGCATTTAGTGTCGTCCCGCTTTACGCGATGGACCAATTGAATCTTAACCCTGCGGCAGTGAATGTTATGGGGGGCGCTCTTGCTCTTGGACATCCGCTTGGCGCTACGGGTGTCCGGTTAGCTGGAACTTTAGCGCGTATTCTCAAAAAAAATGGAGGTCGGTACGGCGTGGCTTCAGCTTGTATTGGCGGTGGGCAGGGTATAGCTCTGGTTCTTGAGAGCGTATAAAAAAGTCCAAGACAGGAAGCTTCTAATCTGTCTTGGATAAGTCCTTTAGACCACCGGCTTCAAGGCGATAGGTATGAAAATCATCTATTTTTTGAGCCCCAAGGCCCCTATAAAATCCTGCAGCTTCTGCTTCGGGTAAAACCTGCCAATCCATTCGACTGCACCCTTGTTCTACAGCAATTTTGGCAAGAGCGGAAAATAGCTTTTTTCCAAGGCCGAGACCACGGCATTCCGCGTTAACATATAAGTCGCTCAAAAATAAAACCCGACTGGCTTGCCAAACAGTGAAAGTCATAAAATACAGCGCAATACCCTGTGGCACTTCGTCTACTTCTATAATGATAACATCAAAACATTTTTTAGGAGAAAAGCCAAACCGAAGGATTTCCTTTTCAGTGATATGACATTGATCCTCATGCCCATCATGTTTTGCTAATTTATGAAGGAATTTTGTAATGGTCTTTACATCTGCTTCATTGGCTTTTCTGATTGTTATCATGTGATGAACTCTTAATCCTTAATGGTATTATAAACTCAATAATTGATTTTTATAAACAAAACACCATACTGGAAATTGTTTAAGTATTAATTTCATACTTGAGTTGGTTCATGTCAATTTAATGTTTGTAATATTAATTATAGATATTGTTAATATAAACAAGAAATTATGAACTTAATGAGATAAATGGTGGTGGTATGCTGCCCCTGCTCCTTTGGGGATTCGAATATTTTCCACCATGTCCTGAACGCTTTCTGGTGGCGCTAGCGTGAAGCGACTGACCACATAGGCAATTCCAAAGTTAAAAATCATACCTAACGTCCCAATACCCTCTGGAGATATGCCAAATAGCCAGTAATCTGCATTGTTAACCGTTGGGTTGATGAACTTGAAATAGATGATGTAGGACGATGTAAAAACAATGCCTGTTATCATGCCAGTGATCGCCCCCTCCTTGTTCATGCGTTTAGAAAATATTCCCATGATAATAACTGGGAAAAAAGATGATGCCGCAAGGCCGAATGCAAAAGCCACTACTTGAGCCACAAACCCTGGTGGATTAATCCCAAAATATCCAGCTATAACTATAGCAATTGCTGCCGCCATTCTAGCAAACATTAACTCCTGTTTATCTGTGATATTCGGCAATAGAATTTTTTTGAACAAATCATGGGATATAGAAGTAGAAATCACCAAAAGTAACCCAGCGGCCGTTGATAGCGCCGCTGCTAACCCTCCTGCCGCCACTAAAGCTATCACCCAATTTGGCAGCCCTGCAATCTCTGGATTTGCTAGGACTATAATGTCCTTATCGATGTATAATTCATTCACTCCAGATGTGGGCATATTATTCATTAGTCTTTGGCCGTGATCCCCTCGACTTTCAGAAAAGCTAGGTTTTCCCTCAAATGCCGGGCCTGCCACATATTGAATTTTTCCATCATCATTTTTATCAACCCATCCAATGAGACTGCTATCTTCCCAATTTTTAAACCACTGCGGAGTGGTTGAATATTCGGCATTGCTCACAGTATCAATTAAGTTCAAACGAGCAAATGACGCAATGGCTGGGGCTGTTGTATAAAGAATAGCAATTAAAACCAGTGCATATCCGGCTGAAATTCTGGCGTCACGCACTTTAGGCACCGTAAAAAACCTAATGATTACATGAGGAAGTCCAGCTGTTCCCACCATCAAAGCGGCCGTGATAAAAAATATGTCTATGGTCGACTTCGTGCCATTCGTATAGATGTTAAAACCTAACTCTTGAGACAATCCATCTAACTTATCTAGGAGGTAGACCCCAGAGCCATCATTTAACGTACTGCCGAATCCTAGCTGAGGAATTGGATTATCCGTCATCATGAAAGATATGAAGATAGCGGGTACCATGAAAGCAAAAATCATCACACAATATTGAGCCACCTGCGTATAGGTAATTCCTTTCATGCCACCAAGCACCGCATAAAAGAAAACAACGGTCATGCCAACCAATACGCCCGTTTCAATTTCAATTTCTAAAAAGCGAGAGAAGACTATACCTACACCACGCATTTGTCCTGCCACATATGTAAAGGACACAAATATTGCACATACTACAGCAACCAATCTGGCGGAATCTGAATAATATCGATCTCCAACAAAGTCAGGTACTGTGAATTTACCAAATTTACGCAAGTATGGTGCAAGCAATAATGCCAACAACACATATCCACCAGTCCAGCCCATTAAATACATGCCGCCGTCACGGCCCATAAATGAGATTAATCCAGCCATAGAAATAAATGATGCAGCAGACATCCAATCAGCTGCCGTCGCCATGCCATTAGCTAAAGGATGAATATTGCCCCCAGCAACATAAAATTCGTCGGTAGAACCCGCACGAGACCAGATGGCTATACCAGCATACAGGGTAAAAGTAACGCCAACCATAATATAGGATAAAGTCTGAGCATCCATCGTCATACCCCTTTCTTGTCGACAGGTTCTGAAATGGACTCTAGAAAACTTTCGTCATGATGATAATATTCTTCATCTTCGACATAGTCATCGGCGTCTTCATCAACACCATATTTATGATCCAGCTTGTTCATTTTATAGACGTAAAAAAAGATAAGAAATACGAAGATATATATAGAACCCTGCTGACCCATCCAAAAGCCAAGTTTAAAGCCAAAGAATTGAAAGTTATCTAAGGCATCGGCGAACATAATTCCCATACCGAAGGAGGCAATAAACCAAACAACCAATAAGGAAAGCATCAAATGGATATTTTCTTTCCAATAAGCTTTTGCATTATCTTTTTCTATAGTGCTCATTCAGCCACCCCGTTTTGCTAATTGATGCAGAAATTTTGTAATGGTTTTTACATCTGCTTTATTGGCTTTTCTAATTGATATCATGTGATGAACTCTCAATTCTTAATGGTAGTCTAAACTCAATAATTAAACGTAATTTTGGAAAGTTTTATATGAATTAACCTCGTACTTGATCTGATTCATGTCAATTTAATGTTCGTTATATTAGTTATAGATATTGTTAATATGAATTCTGAATTGGTTGAAAGATGTTAGATATAAAAATGGCCACAAAAACTTCCGCTTTAGGCCAAAAATGGCGATGCAGCAATGCTGCTAATTAACACAGAAGCTGAAAAGCTGATGGGCGGAGATGACTCTGGCCGCGTGCAGCGCTAATTAAGAATATGACCTTGGTCTTTATGGCCATAGCAACTGCCCCGCTTGTTCATTCAGGTGGGGCTAGTGCCATAGGGTTTACTTTATATAGGCTTTGTTTTGAGATATTTTCTCAATATTTTGTGACCATACCTATACAGTTTTCATTTAATATGTCTAATATTATCGATATTATATTGCTTTAATATGTATGATATGTTTTGTATAATCTATTGAATTTAATAATATAATATAGATTTAAGTGGTTTTGTATGGATTTCTATCTTATATGGGTTAATCGTTGACATCGAAGAGAGCTTTCCTCCTTATTTAGCCTCTCCCCATTCGCACCAGCCTTGCGCCGGCTTAAGCCTTTGGGAGGCTCGCCCTTATAAAATCGCATCCACGCCTTAATTAGCGATGCTCTAGAGTATTATAACTTACTGTCTCTGCGCATAAGTGTTTCCGTCTTTAGCTAACAGAGACACTGACGCTCTCTTTGACGTAGAAGTCCAGTGGTTTTTACTTAATGGACTTTCTTAAATATCTTATTGAAAGATACTCGGTTAATAACTGTTGGTGCAGAAAACGCTTGATGTTATGTGCGGCAAACCTTTAAATTGTTTTTAATAATATTCAAAATGCCTCAGCTCGCAACTTTGGGGGTTATTTGTCTCTAGGGGGCAGATCTATTTGATGGGGATAAAGTCATTCTTATGGAGTCAAAAATGGCACTGGAGCTAGACGAAGAAAACCAACTGTTTCGCGATATAACACGCAAGTGGATTGATGAAGAATTTCCCAAGGATTGGTGTCGGGATTTGGAGCGGCAGGAACACCAGTTTCCGCAAGAGTTTTGGGACAAACTTGTTCGGTACGGCGCCCACGGAATTGGTATTCCGGAAGAATATGGCGGACAAGGTGGCAGTATCGTGACTCAAGCAGTTTTCGCTCGTGAACTGGCGCGCACCGCAGCGGGGCTCGGCTGGATATGGGGTGTTACATCCTTTTCTGGTGGTAAAGCCATTTCCTTTTGCGGCAGCGAAGAACAGAAGCAGCGCTTCCTTCCCGAAATTGCTAAGGGTAACCTTAAAACCGCCATGAGCTACAGTGAACCAAGCGGCGGTACAGACCTACTTGGTGGCATGAAAACCACAGCTAAAAAGGTGGATGGCGGCTGGGTGATCAATGGTGAGAAAATCTGGAGCACATTGGCGGGTGTCGCTGACTATCTGCTGTTAATGGCCCGCAGCAATAAAGATGTCGACAAAAGGGCGGATGGTGTGTCGATCTTTTTTGTGCCAACCGATAGCAAAGGTATTACTATGACTGAGTTGCCCAAGCTCGGCATGCGGGCGGCAAGTTCTTACTCTATACACCTTGAAGACGTATTCGTGCCCGATGCGTTGCTGCTCGGAGAAGAAGGTAAGGGGTTTTACCAGTCGACCAAGACCCTCAATAACGAACGCCTTATCAATGCCGCTTCCTGCCTTGGTATGCTGGATGGTGTGATCGAAGATGCTGTTGAGCATATGAAATCACGCGAGGCCTTTGGCAAGCCAATTGGACAGTTTCAGGTGCTTCAACATTATCTTGCCGATATGGCTATGTGGCAAAAGCAGGGGGAGTTGATGCTCTATCACACAGCCCAACTTCAAGCTGAAGGACGCCCATCTGCCATCGAATCTGCTATGGTAAAGACCGTTTGCTCTGAATATGTCGGCAAGGCGGCTGATCTTGGTATCCAGATTTTAGGCGGTATGGGATATTCTGCAGAGACAGATATGCAACGCTATTGGCGAGATTCCCGTCTACTGAGGATTGGGCCGGTCAGTAACGAAATGGCCCGTAACCAGATCGCTGAAAGTTTTGGCATGCCGCGTTCATATTAGAGCGCTTTAGGAGACAGGCAATGAGTGAAGCGAACAAGGCTATTGTGAAGAATTTTCTCGCGGCCTCTGTCAGGGGCGACAAGGAGGCGATGATAGCCTTGTTGCATGCAGATGTACGGGTTATTGAAGCAGAATCGTTGCCCTATGGCGGGATTAGCGAAGGCCCTGAGGGATTTATCGATCTTATTTCAAGGGTTTTTAAAACCTGGGATAATACTTCGGTTCGTATTGATCAAATGCTATGCGAAGGAGATAAGGTTGTTTCGCTCGCCCACATGACGGGGCAGGGCAAGCAGGGAGGTCGTAAATTCAATATGCCTATTGCCGAAGTCTGGCTTATTGACAGTGGCAAAATCAAAGAAGTTCGGCCCTATTATTTTGATACCAAAACACTGCATGACATTGAACAGGAAAGCAGAGAATAACTTTGGAGGAAATTATGAAAAGCGATCTTGAAGTAAAGATTGATCGTCTTGCCGATATTGAAGCCATCAAGACTTTGAAGTATCGCTATGCGGCTTACTGTGATGATGACTATGACGCTGATGGTGTCGCCTCTCTGTTTGTCGAGGATGCCTTGTGGGATGGCGGTTCTTTTGGCACTTATAAGGGCCGTGATGCTATCCGCGCGTTTTTCGCTGGTCTGCCCGATCAAATGGAATGGTCCACTCATTACCTACTCAACCCCATAATTGAAGTTGATGGTGATACCGCAACTGGGGCTTGGTTGCTCTGGCAGCCGCTGGTATTGAGGGAGGATAGTCAGGCCATGTGGGTCTGTGCCCGCTATGAAGATAAGTACGCGCGTATTGGTGATACATGGTTTTTCAAGAGTGTTA
Organism: uncultured Alphaproteobacteria bacterium; assembly: GCA_965603115.1. Lineage (GTDB taxonomy): Bacteria > Pseudomonadota > Alphaproteobacteria > Sphingomonadales > Kordiimonadaceae > CBFDBT01. The sequence goes on along the minus strand of CBFDBT010000010.1, from coordinate 6,799 downwards.
AGGTGGATATTCAGGCATTTTCGCCTTACGAGGAAGGCTTCGGCAAGGAGCGTTTTCCTTCACCTGAAGCGTAGAATTGTCTTGTTGTAAGCAGGGTCGGTTTTACGGTGGTGCCCTATAGATAATAATTCAATTTCATTTCTTGTAGTGTTGCAAAACATTTGCTAATTTGAAAAACATTCAAGTTTAGTTTCGGAGCGAATATGAATTTAATATCATCTAGCAATGTTTATCTAGTGGGTCCTGATACTGATGTTTCGCTTGAAGCATTATTTGAAGATTCGAATGATTTTAAATCCTACCTAAGCGCCGCCGCTGCCCTTCGGGACCAGGGCCATGGTCGCATCATGACCTATTCGCCAAAGATTTTCATTCCTTTAACGCATTTGTGCCGAGATGTTTGTCATTATTGCACCTTTGCCGAAACACCTAAAAAAGGGGAACAGGTCTATATGACACCAGATCAAGTTCTGGATGTTGTTCGAGAGGGTGCCAAAAAAGGCTGTACAGAAGTTTTGTTCACGCTGGGTGATAAACCAGAGCTCAGGTATAGAGCTGCGCGCAATGCGCTCAAAGACATGGGCTACGACACGACTATAGATTATCTCGAAGCTATGTGTCGTCTTGTGCTTAAAGAAACTGGCCTTCTGCCCCATGTTAATCCGGGTGTTGTGACTGGCGAGGAGTTGGACAGGCTGCGTAAAGTCTCTGTTTCTCAAGGATTGATGTTGGAATCGATCTCTTCTCACCTCTGTGAAAAGGGTGGCCCGCACTATGGTTCGCCAGATAAGTTGCCAGAAACGCGATTGAATGTACTGGAAATGGCTGGGGAGAGGCATATTCCCTATACCACTGGTATTCTCATTGGGATTGGGGAAACACGAGAAGATCGTATTGATGCGCTTAAGGCTATTCTGGAGTGTCACCAGCGTCACGGCCATATTCAGGAAGTTATCATTCAAGCCTTCCAGCCCAAACAGGGTACCCGTATGGCAGACCATAAGGCGCCTGAAATGGAAGACCTTTTGTGGACTATCGCAAAGGCACGCTATATTTTTGGCCCTGAGATGACTATTCAGGCCCCGCCAAATTTATCATCCGATGTCTATCCCGAGCTGGTATCCGCAGGGATTAATGACTGGGGTGGAGTATCTCCGCTTACCCCTGATTTTGTAAATCCAGAAGCGCCTTGGCCGGAGATTGAAAATCTACGCCGTGGAACAGCCAAATGGGGCAAAATTCTTATACCGCGTCTCGCCTTATATCCTGCCTATGTTCAGGAGATGGAGCGTTGGACAGACCCACAATTACAGCCCCATGTTCGCAAGTTGGTTGACGGTGAGGGTTATGCCAGAGAAAGTTCTTGGGTTTCGGGGCAACCAAATTCTGGTGGAGCCGAGCTAGAACATTTGCGCCATCCAGCGGTAGATGTGGATCCAGCAATACAGCGTATTTTGGGTCGGGCGCTTGAAGAAAAAAACCTGAGCGAAGAAGATATCATTCTCTTGTTTCAGGCGCGTGATGGTGATGCTGCAGCTGTTATGGCAGCGGCTGACCAGCTTCGGGTTAAGGCTTCAGGCGAGACTGTAAGTTATGTGATTAACCGTAATATCAATTATACAAATGTATGCACCCATAGTTGCCAGTTTTGTGCTTTTTCAAAAGGCCGCGGGACGAACTCTTTGCGTGGAAAGCCCTATGACTTAACTCTAGAAGAGATTGTTCGGCGCACCACGGAAGCCCGCGCACGCGGCGCTAGCGAAGTTTGTTTGCAAGGCGGTATTCACCCTGATTATACGGGGAAAACGTATCTGGCTATTTTGAAAGCGATCAAAAAAGCAGACCCGGACATGCACGTGCATGCCTTTTCACCACTGGAAATTTTTACCGGTGCGCAATCATTGAATATATCCGTCCGCGACTTTCTTTTAGAATTAAAGGATGCTGGCTTAGGCTCTTTGCCGGGAACGGCTGCAGAGATTTTGGTTGATGAAGTGCGACAAGCGATTTGCGCTGATAAGCTTACTGTAGATGAGTGGTTAAAAGTTATAGAAACAGCCCATGATGTAGGTTTGCGTACCACAGCAACCATCATGTTTGGTCATCTTGAGGGCTATAAAGACTGGGCCAGTCATTTGTTGAAAATAAAATCTCTGCAAATGAAAACTGGCGGCTTTACGGAATTCGTCCCGCTTTCTTTTGTGGCGCATGAAGCACCTTTATTTAAACAAGGTAAGGCACGGCAAGGCCCAACACTGCGGGAAACTATATTAATGCATTCAGTTGCCCGGTTGGTGCTCTATCCACATATTACCAATATACAGGCGTCTTGGACAAAAATGGGGCCAGAAGCCGTGGATATGGCGCTACGCTCTGGTGTGAATGATCTTGGTGGAACGCTGATGAACGAGTCTATTTCACGCGCAGCAGGCAGTGAGTATGGTCAGGAAAGAAGCCGTCAGGACCTTATTGAAATGGCGCGATCTGTTGGTCGCCAAGCCCGTCAGAGAACAACACTTTACGGCGAAGCACCCAGCACGCTTTTGACAAACCAGCCGCCTCTGGAGCCGATGATAGAGCCTGCTGCGGGCAAGCGCTCCAATATCGTTGTAGATTAAACTACTTTTTTAAATGCGACAGTCATCCAAAATTGTGTCGAGCGTGTCCTGACATGCTGAATTGTCATTGGCGATGTTTGATACTTTCTCGAAGTCAGGCGATACCATGGCGCTTTCCAGTGTAGGATGGTCACCTTGATAAATAATCCCCGTAGGAATTTGGTCTAGCTGCTTCATGTTTAGGCATGTAGCAAAAGCGGCGCCCTTGTCGTTACTATTATAAGTAGGGTCAGCATTTACATCCCTGACCATAGCATCCCACAAAGGGTAGGTGTCATTATAGGTAACACAGGGGGATAGCACTTCAAGAAAGGCCATACCCTTGCCAGCACGCGCATGCTCTAAAGCTTGCTCCATAAGAGAATTTAATTGCTCAGGGGCACCAGAATATCCACGCGCTAAGAAAGAGGAGCCAGTAAGGGATAGCCCAAGTGTCATAGCGTCAAGCCCTTCTTCAGCAGGGGCGGCGCTTGGATGATTTTTGGTTGGAGAATCCTGTCCTTTGGTCAAGCCGTATGTGCCATTGTTCATCACGATATACACAAGCGAGGCGTTACGTTTTAAAGCATGAACAAAATGTCCGGCCCCGATAGCGTAACCATCACCGTCGCCGCCAGAGGCAATAACGGTAAGGTCGGGGTTGGCAAGCGCAGTGCCAATAGCGGTTGGCAACACGCGTCCATGCATAGTGTGATAGCCATAAGTGCCCAGATTATTTTGCATGGTGCCAGAGCAACCAATGCCTGCTAGCAGCATGGTATCATGGGCAGGAATGTCTAGAGCTTTCAGCGCATGTTTCAGGGCGCCTTGAACACCATAATGTCCACATCCTGCGCACCAGATAGGCTGACCGGGTTTATAGGTTGTTGTCATTGCTCTTTTTCCTTTTCCATGATCGCATCGACCAAGTATCCAGGCCGCATCGGCAGGCCATCATACTGCAATATACTTTGCATTGCGTCTGCTGGTGCGCCAGCCCCTTTGATTAGGCGGGCGAGTTGGCCGCTTTCATTGCATTCAACGACATAAACGCGTTTACAATCGCGAACAAAATCAACCGTGTCATCAAGTATTGGCCAAAGGGTGCGAGGGCGATGACAGCGAAGGGCAATGCCCTTATCAGCGAGATGTTCAGCGGCTTCTGTCACAACATCACCAATCATGCCCATACAGATCACGCCGACTTCGGCCTTTTGATCTCCCCAAGTCACGCCTTCGGGTAGCTGGGGTTTAATGCTTTCGATTTTACGAGCGCGCTTGTCCACCATTGCCACACGGTTGGCAGGCTCAGTGGAAACCAGCCCCCATTCATTGCGTTCATTACCCGTTACCAAGCCCATACCGCCCACTTGTCCGGGTACAGCCATCGGAGAGACGCCATCGTCGGTTATCGCATAGCGCTTGTACTCAGTAATTTTTGCGAGTTCTTTGTCAGTGAGGCGTTTGCCATTATCAATTTCAACATTGCTGAGATCGAAAGCTTTAGTCGTGTAGGTAAATTGGCACATTCCATCGAGTGCAATATATATGGGGCACTGTGCCGCTTGCGCTAAATTGGTTGCCAGCACGCCGAAGTCAAAGCATTCCTGTGAGGTTCCGGGCGTTATCACAACGCTCGGAAAATCACCATTGCCCCCTTGCGTCAACATACCAAGATCATTCTGCGCTAACTTAGTCGGCATACCCGTTGAAGGGCCTGAGCGCTGGCAGTCAACAATCACCAAAGGAATTTCAGCCGAGCCACAGTGGCCCACGGCTTCCTGCATCAAAGCGATGCCGGGGCCGGACGAAGCCGTCATGGCTTTAGCACCGGTCAGCGATGCGCCTATGGCTATGTTAATAGCGGCCAGTTCATCTTCCCCTTGGATGGTAATACCACCAACAGCGGGAAATTTCTTTTTCAGCCAGTCCATAATATCCGTGGCTGGTGTGATGGGGTATCCAGCAAAAAAGCGTCCACCAGCGGCTAAAAAACCAAAGGCAGTAGCTTCGTTGCCAGTGATCATAATGCGGTCTTCCCGCTCCAGCTGGGGCAGCTCATACAAGCCATGGTTGGCGGTCTCTTGTTTTGTCAAAATTCCGTGACCAGATGCAAATTCAAAGCCTAATTCAAGCGCGTGGATATTAGGCTTGCGATTTTCATCAGATAGTCGCTTAAATCTATGTTGAATACTGGCGTGGGCTTCTTCATCGCTGAGACCAAGTACACGCGCTAAAACACCAAAGCCGAGACAATTTTTAAACAGGTCTCGTCTAAGCTCACGCACAGAAAACCGACTGAAGGGTACTTCTATGAGGCGCGCGGTTTCAGGCAGGCAGTCTGATGGAATCGGTCTGCGAGATGTATCATAAATAACAACGCTATCCTCCGCCATTAGTGGGCCAATTTTCTCAACAGCTTCACTATCAAAGGCGACAAGAATATCTACTTTATCCCCAAGGCACCCGCGGTGCACACGTGAACTGCGAAGGGCTGCCGCTGCATGACCGCCCTTAATACGAGAGGCAATTTCATTGGCACCAAAAAGATGCATGCCACGCTGAGCAAGGGCCCAAGACACAAGGGTAATTACGGTAACGGAACCATCGCCGCCCTGACCCGCTGTCATGAGGGTAATATCATCGAGGACGCGGGGTCCATTTCCAGCTTTGGCCACTGACTTTATATCTGTTGACTGTTTATTCATTACTCTTTTTCCTCAGGTGAGGGTGCCGGAGCCCCCGGGCCAGTGGTGTAATATGTTTTAGGGTTCAGGCTGCCTTTGGCTTCCCGTTCCGTATGGGTTGGCATTTGCGCAGGAAGAGGGCGGTTTTTCTTCTTATTCTTCGACAACAGCTTCATTAAGAACTCGCCGCGTGGCTCGTCTGATAGTGGTCGGGTTTCAATTTTGCCTGCATCCACAGCTGCCTGAAAGGCCTCATGCCCGCGTTTGGTGCGAATGAGTGTGTAGGTCCAGCCATCCAAACCAATGCCACCTGCACCAATATCAGCACCTTCAGCGCCGTAATCTAGACAATATAGACAGGCTGGCCGTGCAAATTCGCCATATTTTTTCAGCGAAACTTCGTGTATTTCACCGCCATCAACACGGACAACAACCTTGCCCTTAATGTTGATGTTTTCAATGGTTTTCGGATCAATATCGAGGATTTCACCGAGCTTAGTCAAGCTTTCATGGGTGAAGCTTTCAGAGCAAAACAGGCCAAACACCAAAGAAATATTCTCTCTGTACCATGTGCTCATTTCTTGGCGGATACTTGAGTTTTGTTGCAGGCGGACACCGTCGACCTGACACGGCACGCCAACAACAGCAACAGGGCTAACCTTTTGTTGGATGGCCTCTTGAAAGGCTAGGGTATTCGGGGAATAGGTATAGCGTGATGCTGCACAATCTAGCACATCTTCGCGTGTTTGGGCTAGCTTATGGCAACCGATCTGGCGGTTGTCTTCCAGCACGTCGCCCAAAATTGCACCATTTAATCGTCCTGCTTCCATCTCATTTAAAATAATAGAGGAAACCATACCGCCGTCTTGACATTTTGCGAGGATATCGGGATCAGTTGAGCGGCTATAGACACCGTAAGAATAGGGGCCGTAACCTTCATCTGTGCAGGGTTCGCGGTAGTCTAATAATTCTGGCAGGTCTTTGTCAGCAGGGCGAAGTACGGGGCATACTTCAGCGCAAAGAACACACTGAACACAAGCATCAGGGCGGGCATTTACTGGGTTTTCATTTTCATAATCAAAAACATCCACAGGACAAATGGTGACACAGGATGCACAGCCGACACATTTACCCGGCTTGACCACTTCTTCCATCAAAAGGTCAACCGCAGGAAATCCGCCTCGGTTTAATTCCGTACGCCATGAAAAGGCCCACTCGTGTGTATCTGAATCATCTTCTAGAAGGCCACGGTAGCGTTCTATAACTTGCTTTGACCGTTCATCCAGTTTGTCTATCGTCACCTATCCATACTCCACTATGCTGCAGATTATGCAGCAGCCCCACTATATTATAATTACATAGATATAGACGTTTTTGAATAATATTCAAATAAAATCGACTATCTTTATTCCTTTATTTTACTAGGCCTCAATTACCATCATACGAATGATGAGATTTAGCATATATTCTTCATGCTTAAATCAGGGCTATGCCATTGAGGGATATATGCGATCG
>CBFDBT010000009.1:0-30752 GCA_965603115.1 uncultured Alphaproteobacteria bacterium | reverse complement strand
TACCCCGAGCGGCCGATCTGTAGAGATTCGACCCGCCCCCCCATAAGAGGAGGGTAGAGCTAATTTAAGCGCACTAGAGGGCATTGCCGAAGCCCCCATCATGGGTGGCTGTCTTACGATCATGACACTGTTTACACAATCCTTGTCTATTCTTTCTATCCCAAAACAATGTGATATCCCCTTTGTGTGGAGTTATATGGTCAAGGATGACCGCTAATTTTGTAATTCCTTTCTGATCACAGTATACACACAGTGGGTGCTTGTTGAGGTGTGCACGTCTTTCACGCTTCCACCTCGCTGTTTTATATAATTTATTGTATTCCTTGGCATGGGTTGAGCGTGTTGATATGCGTGGATGGTCAGCACAGCGACCACTGTTAGTGAGTACGCCACAGCCTGGGTGGGTGCATGGTCGAGGGGCTGATCTAGGCACTATCATCACCCTCATAATATCTATCTTTAAACCACACTGATATTCTATCTAACTCATCTTGGTCCATGCGTTGCTCATAGTGAGTAATCACTTGCACGAGGCATGACATACAATCTATCTCAGTGTCTCTATTATCAATCTCAATACCTAAACAGGCTTTATCACCCACAACTCACCCCCTTATCTAATCCACCACTATTAACCACATCAACATAGTAAGACCGGCATCTCATACAATAGTCATGCATGCTCTCATCCTTGCCTTTAGCTAATCCGATTCCCCTGAGCTGATCCCTTAGGATGTTTGTATCCAGATTGGAGCAGTCAGGCATATGATCAGCACAATGTCTAAATCGAGGCCCGTGTGAGTCATTCTCACAGCTTGGATGACAGCACTTATCAACTGCCTTTATCTGGTTATCATCACCATAAGTCCGGCTCTCAATCTCGTCATCATATCTTCGTTTATTCAGATAGGTAATGCACATAGGCCAACGAGGGACAAACTCATTAGTTTTAGCAAGTTTATCATCTGCTCTAAGCTGAGCCAGCATGTTGGCAAGTATGCGCTTTTGCTCATTTTCATCAGGATTGATGATGATCATCTTTTTAAGCGCCTCACCTCTACTGCCTTTCTGTCTTGAGTCTTTTATATGATTACCACCGTAAACAGTCCAAAACTCTTTTATAAACCAGTCTTTTATCTGTTCTTTTTGCTTAGCTGTTGCGCTCATTGTTCTCTACTCCTGTGAATGGCTATTAGGTAGAAGTTTTGGTTGATAATTCTTACTTACAATCTCAACTCCATCTTTATGAAATACAAAAATACTACCGTTCCCATATTCTCCTATTTGATTTTCACTTTTAAGCATTCCATATCCATCGCGCCTGCAATCCCACCATTTACCATTCCATGATGCCTCAAATAACGCATTAGGGTGCCTAGTTATATCCTTATGCTCTTCAGAATCATCATATTCTGACATAGGCGGCTTACACGCAGGCCAATTTCCATTGGCAAAGTCATGCCCTATCTTTGCGCCTTCTTTTATTCTAACTAATATTAAATCGCTCATTTACTATCTCTCCAATCCACAAGCACCTGTGAAATGCATTTGATAATGGCTGTGGCTCTATTGTTGTCGTATTCAATAGGATCACTTATATAAACTGCATTGGCTTCTGATGCTTCCAATTCAGCTTTATGTTGTTTATTTAAAGCCGACAAAGCCAATGCCTTATCAATTTCATGATCTGTCTTGCTTATGCTTATGTCTGCTGATATCCACTTAAAATCACCTGTTTCATTTTGACGTAACCCATAATTATCAATAAAATCCATATCCGCATATATAACATCTGGCATATCCATACTCATACTCCGCTATTTGACTTATCCTTAGTCGGTGTTAGTTGCTCATATTTATTTAAAAACACATCTATGCAGCACCCCTTATATTTTTTAACCCAGTCACGCTCAAGCGTCACATATCCATTATATTCATCAGTTTCATTATCAACGGCCAAAACAGTAGCTATCCTGCTATGGTCATTTTTTAATCGCCATTTTTGACCTTCTTTAATATCCATACTCATACTCCGCTTACAGCTTGTTTATAATTAAATCAGTCATTAGTATTGCCAGTTCTATATAATCATCAGAATTCAATATTTTTTTCTCTCCCATTTTCCAATTGCATGTGTTTCCAGAAGCCATCAAGCCATTAAAGACTGATAAAAAAATTCTTTCTCTTTTCCTATCTTTTAATACTTTCAACCTTGCTTTTGAAGCATCACGTTTGTTTCTTTTTAACCCGGTTTGGTATCCTTGTGCGTAACCTGCCTGTTTAATCTGTAGCTCTATTTTCTTTGTCATTGTCATTGTCTTAACCTTTTTAAGTGCGAAACTAAACCCCGTTGTTTATAAACGAATTTCTCAGAGGTTGATTAAAATCAAGTGCTCTGTGCAGGCCATTAAGGTGACTATTGTCGATGATGTTTTGCTGTGTCGGATCTGCCAATCCTAAACACCCGCTGGGGTCATTTGTTAAATCGTCTCTGATATTTTTATCTATCAGCCTAAGCGGGACAACCTTAATAGGCCGAGTTATGAATGACGGTAAAGTTGAAGTATTACAAGATTTTGATATACTCTTTTCCGTCAAGCGGCGAACTCGACACAAAAAAAGATACTTTATGAGCCCCATGCCCGTCAAGTATCTTTTACAAATTAGCCTCTCATAACCTGGGAGGCTTTTTTGTTTCTGCTGTAAATTCATATATTTAAGCCTTTTTTAATTGATTAATATATTTATGCGTGTATTGTTGTTCATGTCGTCACACGCTCCATTGTAATTGTCATTGTCCAGAATCGCCCAGCCTTAGTGCTGGGCTTTTTTGTGCCTACTGACAAACGTGGGCAAATCTCATGGACTTGATCTTTTCAGCCAATGCATCAACGTCATCAAGCGTCTCAACAATTTCAATCCAGCCGCTCCACTTGCTGTGGAATATGACCTGATCTGGAGTCAGTTGCCTCTCAGACGGGAATTTCTCCCCATCCTTGACCTCAACCAACACGTTGACCTTATTGAAAAATGAGACCACAAGATCCGGGAACCCATCAGCCATGCCAGCTGTGGAGACAACCTTGAGCCCATGAGACTCAAAGCGTTTCACAACCTCAGGCTGATTGGTATCGATCTTAGCCGCACGCCTAACCATCAGCGGCCAGCTTTTCATTTTCATCATTAATAAAGTCGGTTTGTTGAGGCTGTATAACAGCTTTTACATCACACTCCAGAAGCTCATTAAACAGCTTTCCAATGTCCTCATTGTGAGCAACTACACCATGGATCTGGAAAGTGACATCAGCCTGACCGCCGTCCTGTGGTTTCATCTTAATTTTGGTGATCTTGGCCTGATTAAGAATAAGGATAGCGTCACTGTTTTCCAAGATAGGAGAAAATAACTTAATTTGATGGCCGTCATACTTTGTGGTGATTGCTAAGGTGCCAAGCTGTGGATGTCTGATTGATTTATCATCATTATCACGCCAAAGGGAATCAGAAAAATACTCCTCATTAGCACAGAATTGATCAGCCATGGCGTCACTGATAGACCCTTTGAAATCAATATCAACAGCCGTCACACGGTCATCGTTTTGATCTTCTTTGCGCCCCTTGACATCAGTCACATTAAATACATTTGTAATCTTTAGTTCTAAACTCATTGTTTTTCCTTTACTTCGTTATGCGCTTAAATTCGCGCTCAGTTTTTTTGTGGATATCAAGAATAGCCTCACCCTTGCTGTGCTTAGGCTCAACACCCTGGATGACTATTCTGGACATGGTTGCACCCGAGACATCGATCTCATCGGCTATTGAGCTAAGATTCCAGGGTTTTAATCTGGTATCTTTGCAAACCTCTTTTGACATCTGGATGATGTCAGCAATAATTGCTTGAAAATCTCTAGGCATAAATCACCTCCCGATATGAATAATACCATTATCGCGCTAAAAGTCTTACGATAATGAAAGGAAATAGACAAACGGTAGTGTTATTTATATTCGTTTGTGAAATCATACTCACACGCTAATGGAGGTATTGATCATGACTGATTGGGTACAAATAATTAATCACGGCCAAATGTGTCAAGTATTGGGCCAGAACGCTCAAGGGGCTTTATTGCTAAAAAACACTGATGGCTGTAATCATTTATTTGCACCTGAGGCTGTGCTCCCTGCTCAGGTTGGTCAATATACCTCGTGCTGGTCATGTAGGTGCCCTGTGTTTATTAACTGTAAGCCGGGGCCATTTTTTGAGCATATAACGTGCTCTGACAGTTGCCGCTATGACATGCGGCATCACTACTCTTAACCAAAAAAGGAACGACAATGACAAAAATCAAAGTGTTTATATTACAAAACGGTAAAAACCGCGTGTATTTACCCTATGCGGCCAAGGCTGAGGACTTGGTTGCCGTCACAGTTAGTATGCTAACGAAATTTAACCCAGACAGAGACCTCAAGCGCCTGCAGATAAAAGGCCGCCAAGCCTGTCATGAGATTACAGTTGATAGCGCCAAGGTCACTGGGTTCATGTTTGACGGTCATTTTTATGAATATGGGGAGGTTTATACTCGTGTCAATTAAAGACTTACATCCACGGGAGCCCATTGGCGCAGTTGTTTCCATAGGCAAAAAGGATAGCTCAAGGGGATTCCCGACTCAGACCGACCGCTGGCACATAGTACAGCCCAAGGAGGATAATGGTGTCAGGCCGCCTCACCCAGCTTTTAACGGGTTTAATAATGCGGCTCCTGAGGCCCGTAAGGTCATACGCGGCAACATAGTCCACTCAACCCGTGATGAATGCATGGAGTATAACCTCAAGGCTCAGATCCTTGATAAGTCTCACCCGGACAAGCGTCCGGCCTGTATTGGTAATGGTGTGACCGCTGTCAGATGGGTTGGTCCTGGTCCTGATGAGTTTATGGACATCAAGTGCCTTAATGAGCGTTGTGAGTACAGGCAGGCAGCATCAAACAGGCCGCCAAAGTGCAAGCCGTTTGCCCGTCTCCTGTTCCGTCTAAGCTGGAAAGAGGGCTCTCAGTTGCCGTCACCTCTGGTCAAGTTCACAACCGGCTCATGGAATACCACGGCCAATCTGGTGGGCTTTTTTGACTACATTGACACCGTTGCCAATCAGTTGGGATTGACTGAGTATTCTCTATTCGGGTTCCCTTTCGTGCTTACCCTGACCAGACAGACAAAGGCATCAACCAAATCAGCGTTTCCAGTGGTTACCTTTAGCCCTGAGATGGACCCGGTTGAGTTCTTTATGAAACAGCGAGCGAATATAGCTCAATTACAAAATCAGAATCTGATATCACTCCCTGAGCTCCAGGGTGATGATGAGGTTTTCTCAGATGTTCAATCAATTTCAGTTCCATCAACACAAGGCAAAGACAATGAATGACATAGTAATTATAGATAATTTAAACCCTATTGAGGTGTTCACTGGTGATGGTATCGATCCAGTCCTTGAGTCAATTGCAAATGAGGCCAGATCATTTGTGCCTGACATGTCAACTGAGCAGGGCCGTAAGGATATTGCGTCAATCGCTTACAAGGTTAGCAGATCAAAAACCACCCTGGATACAATGGGAAAAGAGCTGACAGCTGACTGGAAAAAGAGGGCCAAATTAGTTGATGGTAGTCGCAAAAAAATACGTGAGTTTCTTGATGGCCTACGTGATGAGGTCAGGCAGCCATTGACCGAGTGGGAGAATAAGGAAAAGCAGCGTCTTGCTGATCTTGAGATTTTAGTTGCGAATATTACAATATCAGGCCAGATGGCAGTCGATGACTGGGAGGCTTTGACCATCCCCGAGCTGAATATAATCAGAGACATGACTGATCAGATTGAGATATCTGAGGAGGTCTGGCAGGAGTTTGAACTTAATGCCATGAGAGCAAAAAAGCAGGCTCTTATTAATATTGATCATGCGTTATCTCTACGCAACGCCAAGGAAAAAGAGCTCATAGAGGCTAAGGAAAAGCTCCAGCGTGAGAAGGCTGAGCGCGAGCAAGAGATTGCAGATAAGGCGGCTGAGCAGGCTCGAATAAAGGCTGAAAAAGAGGCTGAGGATAACCGCAAGGCCGCTGAGCAGGAAAAAATTGACCGTATTGCCGAGGTTGAGGCAGAAAAGCAGGAGGCCATCGATAAAGCAAAACAGGCTGAGGATGACAGGATTAAGTCAGAGCAGGCAGCTGAGAAGGCTCGAATTGAGGCACAGGAAAAGGCCGAACGTGACCGTATTGCTGCGACTGAAAAGGCTGAGCGTGAGAAACAGGAGGCCATTGATGCTGAGCGCAAAAAGTCTGAGGCACTTGAGCAGGCCGTTGTTGCTGCCAAGGAAAAGGAGCGCAAAGCCGCTGAGAAAAAGGCAGCCAATAAAGCCCATCAAAGGAAAATAAATCGTGACGCTTTGGCTTCATTCGTTGAAAACGGTATTCCTGAGGCTGAGGCTGAGATAATAATTTCATTGATTATCAATAGCCATATCAAAAACATAACTATTAACTACTGAGGCACATATGAAAAAATATAGCTCAACATTGGCGGGGATGTTCTCAGGCAATTGCCCGGCCGCCCTTGGCCACTACGAAAATAAAACCCCATGTGATACTGATTTCTATCAGACCGGGATTGCTGCTCATGCAGTGCTTGAGGTAGTGGCACAGAAAAAGGCATCTGACCCTGATAGTCAAAAAAACATCGGTGATGCAGTGGCCAGAGAGCTCATCACAACCGGCCGCTCATTTGGTGGAGAGCCTGAGCCACCAATCAACCCGATGCACGCGATTGAGGGCCGTGATTTGGCCTTGAGATGGCTGTCATGGAATGAGATCCCTGAGGGCGCAATTGCTGAGGGTGGCTTTGGTATTACCAGTGAAGGCAAAGCCTGTGCCTGGAGTGCTGATGATTGTCGATATAGTGCTATATTGGATTTGCTCTACTTTGAGACTATGGGTGATGAGGAGTATGGCCTCAAGGTTGTTGCTGTACGCGATTATAAGTCAGCATGGCCGACAAATGATGATGATCTGGATACACTCCAGCGCCGTGGTCAGGCTGTTGTTGCTTATCGTAAGTACGGGGACAAAGTGCAGGGCATTAAGCTTGAGGTTGTTAATCTGAGGACCGGTGCCACATTTGACCGGGTGATCATACTTGATGATGATGGTATTGCACTCCTTGAGCAATGGGAAAAAGATTGCTTGATGATCTGCAAGGCAATGGATGCAACACGCGAGCCAAGGCCAGGAGCAGGCTGCCTGAGCTGCAAATATACCCTTGGCTGTGAGTCATGCCTTACTTATTATAAAGACAGTGGAGAGAATGCGGCCATATCCTTTGCAACCATCCATGCGGTCAATAAACAGCTGGGTGAGGTCATGAGAGCCAGATCCAAAGATCACAAATTCCACATGAACGCCGGGTATGTTGGTTATCGTGAGATGCAAAAGAAAGTCCTCAAAAAAGATGCCATTAAGCTGATTGCTGAGCATTGGTGCTCTTGTGAGAATGAGGAAATATCAGCATTTGTCAGAGGCTTATTAAGAGCTGGAGATATCACACCGACTATTGTCACTAATATAATTGATGTGCTTTATCCAAATAAAAAAGATGCATCCAGGCTTGAGCTAATTGATCAATGTATTGGCACCGTAATCGATAAGCGTTTTGGAGTGCATAAGTCATGAAAGAGCTAAAACCTTGCCCATTTTGTGGCAGCGAAGCAAAGCTAGTGCATGTTGGGAATGAGTACACAAAAAAAAGATCCACCGAAATAAAATGCACTAAATTTGGCTGCTTTGGAATGCAGAAAGTCGGGGCAATAAGACATGATCTTGTGTGGACTGATGATATGGCAATAAGTAAATGGAATGCCAGAGCAGAGAGGCCAGCAAAATGACGCCAGAAGAGACAGAGCAGGGCTTTGAGGAGGAGACTGACAGGGAGAACCTTGCAGCCATGAATCTTGAGGACACTCTGAACATCATCAGTGATGAGGACCGTAAAAGCCTACACAACAATGACCAGGAGAACGACAATGACCAGAATGGCTGATAAAGGACGTAATGAGATGAATAAAAAACCAATTGGCCAGGAGTTCAGCATTAAAGCGATAGCTGACGCCATTGGTGATGATAAACGCAGCATTTCATGGATGTTTGCCGGGCTTGTTAAGAGCAAGCACCTTGGCAAAAGGACTGAGCCACTTACTCACAGAGGTGGTACCCGCTCATTTTACTGGAGGCTTAAACATATCGACATAGCCAGAATCAAGGCTAAAAAGAAAGTAGACGGTAAAGAGCTCAAGCTCTATGACGGCACAAAAGATCCTTGGTATCAATTCGTATGTGGGTCAAGACTATGAAATTATCATTTGATTGGTTGCAATTACTTACAATATTACTGTTTATATTTTTAATGAGCATAGACAGTGCAGAAGCATGTGACATGAGTGATATTGATCAAGGTCAAATCACAATTACTCTGGAGGGATCAGGCCATTAATCATCAAAGTCAGGATCGTAATCAGTGGATGATTTGATCTTGGCTCTTTTAGTTTTCTCACTTTCTGATTTATTCTTATTTTGATGCCTTGAACCCATCCAACCGGGAAACGCTGCAGACAATGCGCCTGACATGGCCGATATGTCCCCACCAGCCGCGAGCTCTGCCTGAGCCATATCAACGCCTTTAGTTGATAGGTAAAACGCACCAACGGGCCTGAGCATAGGGAGAATTATATCTCTGAATGCGATTAGTATCTTAACAAACCCATCTACAAAGGGATTAGTCTTTGTTGAGAGTAGTATCTTATCTAATTCTAGCTTTAGCTTGTCCTTTTCATGCCTGAGCTTAGCCAATAGATCATCATCGGTGGTGAGTTCTGACAGCCAACCGAATGCGCTCTCAATTGATCCCTCGTATGGCGCTTTCATTACTGCAAAATCCTCAAATTACTCACGTCTCTTGATGATGCATAAGGCTCAACAAGGTCAACACATGCCACCTTTTCACCATCAATCAGGGTGATAATATCAACGCCAAACTCATAAACAACATAGTTGGTCAGTATGGTTCCATCTACATCAATATCCAGTCGACACTCTTTAAACCCTACGCCGTAAAATACTATGATTTCTTCACCGGCTGCGGTCGTACCTTCAAATGAGTCAGCTGTCTCAATCACATATGACGGTATATCGGCACTGACTCTGAACTTTAAATCTTCTGTGCACCCGGACAAACTAACAGCCACCAGCGCAAATAATGATAGTAATAATAAATATTTCATAATTAATCCTTAGGGGTGATTCCCGCGGCTTAGTGCATCAACTATTAGCTTACCAATCCAGACCATGAGAGATGCAAATCCGACAGCCATTGTGCCAATAAATGATAACTTAAACTTCTCAACCATCTTTGCTCTGTTCTCAAGTTTCTGGATTTGATTGGCCACAAAATCATGATGCGTGGCATGTGTATCATTGTCAATCGATCTATTTTCCTGCAAGACCTCAAGGAGTGCGGCTTTTATATCATCAGAATTTACGCTCATGACTTTGAAATCTCCTTTTTAAATGCTATCCAATCAAAGCCCGTGCCTGGGTCAACCTTGCGCCCTGGACTTATATCGCTGTGACGCTTTACGTGATCACTGTCTATGTTGTATAACCCCATCCAGTTTCTGACAATCTCAATGCCTGACTCCCATTGCTCCGGGGTGGTGTAATTTGTTTTGATGGCATCTAAAAATGCATGGTAATCATAGTCGCCCTCAACCAGAAACTCATAGCCTAGCGAGTCCTGATTGTACCCCCTGGCATGATATGCACCTTGATCATCATCCCTGCATGTCATCACATCCCCACTGGGAAAACCAAGCTTATGGACTGATAGCTTATACTCAGATAGAAAGTTGACAGCCATCACAGGATCAGGATCTCTGATATATTCGGCCATTGCATGGATGATGATCAGCTTTGGGCTGTTATGCTTTGCCCCGGCTGATAATGGACGCTCTAATATATTCATAAACAACCCTTTATCTATTTAATAATCGATTCTAACCGATGTTAGAACAGCGCCGCCATATGTGGCGTCTACGTTTTGGCCAACAATAATGAAAAAGTTGTCCGCAAATGTCACATCAATCATGGATGTGTTCGTGATGTTTGAGGGAAAATTAATATTAGTCCAAGTGATTGCGTCTCTGGATGTCAAAATAACTGTCTGAGATGCAAAGGGCTGTCCGGTTGCAATATAAACACCCTGAGAATATTCAATACTGGTGAGGGGCGTATCATGTGGAGTCGGTTGTCCTGTCCAGGTCACGCCATCGGGTGATGTGTAAACGCCGTCCCCATAAACGCTAGCCTCATGAACGGCCACATAGTTTGATCCGTCCCAAATCAAATCATTGTATAAGCTCACGCTTGTTGAGCCTACCTGTGACCATGTAACACCATCAGGAGACGTTAGAACAACAGCGGATAGAATCATCCACTCGTTATCACCCCAAATTATTGAGTTACAATTACCATGAAATACAGCTGGCGACCTGTCAACCCATGTTATGCCGTCCGTTGAGGTTGTAATATATGTTATTGGAACCCCTGAACTGGACTCCCCTGCAGCCACAAACAGACCATCATTAAATGCTATGGTGTTCAAGTTTAGGTTTTGAGGATTAGCTCTCTCTGTCCATGTTATGCCATCGGGAGACGTTGCAATATACCCATCAACTCCATCCTTTGCACCAACCGCCACAAATAAACCATTGCCATAGGTTACATATCTTATGGTGCTGACTGTCCCTGGTACGGTCCTAGCCGTCCATGAATTACCTCTATCGCTAGACGTTTGTATAATACCGGCCGTCCCGCCAACATTAGAGCCAACCGCAACAAGCAAATCATTTCCAAAAGTTACACCGCTAAAATGAACTTGAGCCGCTGATCTTCTACCTGTCCAGCTTTGCAAAAATGCCTCAGCAATAATAAATTTATCTTTTTGCTCCTCCTCAATGACCGCAGACTCAGGTATATATTGCAGACTATAAGCTGACTTACCATAACTATATGATTGATAACCTGTGAAAAGCCCAGTATATAAGCCTGGAATGGTTGGGCCAATCAATTGTGTTGGTTGTCCTAGTATCGGTGAATCACCTAAATTTGACGTGTGGAATGTTGCTATCTCTGGAGGCGTTTGATTCCCATCGATCAACCAAACTAACCCGCCAGGAGCACCGCCAGCACCTGAGCCAGGCTGCAGATATTGCCCTGCGAATGAATTATGTGACGCACCAACTGCCCCATCATCACCTGATGTATCAATGCCACCATTGACACCAAATGAGCCACCGCGACTGACTATGGTGAGCCCAGCACCACCCGCGCCACCCGCACCACCATTAGCCTCAACAGTCACGCCAACAACAAAGCCAGATGACATCCTTAGGATAGCCCGGCCACCACCACCGGAGGTGCCTCTTAAATCAACCGGCGAACCTGATAATGATGTTGAATTATTGACAACAGAGAAATAATTGACAGATTGATTGGCAGCGGCATCAGCTGGGCCATCATTAATAGGTTTTGAGTTGCCCCTTGCATCAATGAATAGGCCGCCACCGGCACTGGTTGCGCCAAGATATCCGATTATTCCAGGGTTCCTGTTATCTATTACTCCAGCACCTGAGTATATATTCAGATTTGAAAAGTCAATTGATACCTCAGATGAACCAGCTGACCCAGCATGACCTTGACCTTTCCCATCAATAGTTCCATTAACTGTTAAGTGCCCCTTGACTCTTAACTCTACATTTTCGCTGATGGTTACTGTCACACCAGCATCGATAATTAGATTGCCGTCATAGTAATATACGCCCTCAGCCATGGTGTCACCTCCAGTCAGTGACCCGCTAACTGTCACAGCATTGCCAACTATAGTCAAAACAGTTGAGAGCTCAACGCCAGATGATGTGTAGAAACTATCATCCAATACTGATGACAGTGTGGACCTGACCAGAGAGCCAGCCTTTTGAGATGAGCCAAACAAATCAAGTTTTACATCACCAGTGATCCAGTCAGTTGATACTTGCTGGATCTCAAAAGCTCTATCCAATGTCTCACCAATTGGGGCGTTGATGTCGCGTATTTTATCTAGCTCAACATTAATAACATCACCGACCTCAAGCGTGTTGAGTGATGGTATGACAGTGACGCTGAGCCTCTTAGGTGGGCCACTGTATCTGTCCCTCATAGAGTCAAAGTAACTCAACAGGTCCTCATCTGTGTGAGTTGCCGTGTGGATACCCCTGAGTTTTAGCTTTTTTATAGGTGCCGGGTTGTGCGTGATTGTTGAGTCAGCATCAAATAAGACAGCGGTTTTTGTAAAATCATCTTTTATAAAATTATAATTCCAGTCAACAAAGATCTGATTTATCACAGAGTTGAAATCATCTTTTAGGGCTGTATATTTCACAATATTTGAAGCATCAAGCCTCTTGGTATGTCCGGAGTTTGACAATACTGGAGAGAGTCGCTTGACCCCTATCTGACCATTTGAATAGATTGGCATAAATGATGCCATCCAGTACATGAGTTCTGTTTCAATAAATCTTTTCCCATCAGTTTTGCCAGGCCCCAAAAAACGAACATGGCGGCCAGTGTCATCAAACTGATTCCATAAGTCCTTATCTAATCGAGTGTAATTCTCGAGCCTGACCAACTCATGATCTATGCCCAGACTCCAGTTGTCCGGGAGCGTTTTCTTTTCCTGGGCCGTGGTGGTGGTCTGGACGTAAGGAACAAAATAGTTAGACTCTGATAGCTGAGCGCCCCAGGCTAGAACATCCTCACCAGCAACCGCCAAGAATGATGGACGGTCTGCAATATATACAGCCGGTACAGCTGATCCAGCGGCCCCAACATTCAAAAATATAGATGTGAATGCACCGGTATCAACCGATATGAACAACCTTACCCATGTCCCATGATTTACCGCCCCAACATTAACTATTGTTGATGTATCTGAAACTGTGTGCGTAATTTTGCCAGTCGATAGATCAACGACAGCGCCGACATAATCCGTGAATGACTTATTTATTCCAATGAATGCAAAATTATCACCATCATTTTTTAGCCACACAGAAAAGGTATATGTTGAGCTTGCCGTCACAGTCACTGTTTGAGTTACGAAATGACTTGTATTTGATGCCACAACATCAATCCTGTCAGCTGTTGATGCTCCATTAGGTGAGGCGCCAACATTAGACACAACAGCCGCCGCCAATGGTGTCCAGGTAGTACCAAAGACCTCAGACTGTAAGCATATATTTTCAGCCACATGACCAGTCAACAATTGATATGCAACTTTAGGAGCGGGCCCAGCAATGAATATTATCTCAGTTACCTTTTTTCTGTTTCCCTCAGATTTGCTGGCGTCTGCCTCATGCGCTACAGCCAGTGTATTTAATGCGCCGCGCTCAACAACCTGGAATGACGGCCCTGCATCAACGTGAGTGAATAGCCCTGAGAAGCAAATGATCTCATCATCAATTATTATGTATCCAACCTCTTCATTGGGCCTGTCTGAATAGCTGGAGTCATGCAATACCGTTGGAAATTTTGTGAAATCCGATAGAGACACCGGGACAAAATCCTGTGTCGAATTAATTGACTTATTTAACGTGGTAATCTCAGGGTTAAAAATATCATTTCTTACTATGCGTTGAATGTCTGAGCACTTGATTTTATATTCGCCATTTATGTATGACAGATCAGAATCAATAATATAGGTCAGGATAAGATTGTAATCAGCCCACAGTAAATCCTTATATCCAACATAACACTGGACGCGCTTGAGCCGGATACCATCTCCAGCGGCTAGCTTTTCCTTGAGCTTTTCTGTGATCGCACCATCTTTGTCAACCAGCGTGAATGAAAAGCCGCCAATGGTTGAGTTGCCCTGGTCTGGGTTTATTTTTTGGGAGACGCCTGAGATTCCTTTTACAACATCACTGATGACTGTGCCACCTGATGACTCAGAATTTGGATGAGATGTGAACTCAACATAGTCAGTATTGGCATTATCAAAATAGATGCGAACCACATAATATGGCTCCTTGGTTGGAGCGGTGTTCTTTATCCTGAAATTTTCACCATCAATCCTCATGGCACCTGTCTCACGTTAATTGAAACAGTATAGTAATCATCAACACCTTGACGGGCCTCCGTAAAGCCTGGAGTCGCAATGACATCAATGGGATCATCTGGAGCAGCCGCACTACCATACCGATCAAGCGTAAACGTCTCACCCTTCTCAACACTGTGCAGAAAGTTACGCAAGGCAGGTAGCAGTGACGCTGTTAGTCTGATAATTCTCAGCGCAAAAAATGTGTCACGTCTGCCAAAAATAGTCTCCTGATTTCCACCAATAGAGATGGGGTTTGATGACTGGACTGACTCTGAAAGCTGTGCAGATGTCACGCTCAATGCAAGATCATAAGACAAGCCAACTTGAGTGAATACAGAGTTAGCCTTGAACATTGCTTTTTCTGAGTCGTATATTGTTTTTATTTGTGCGGCTGTTAGTGCAGACGGCAACACTCTTGCTGATGCGATTGATCCGCTGTGTGGGCTGGTACCGTCTGGCCTCAAGCCAACTCTTAGCCCTGTTGTCGTAGCTCCTACAGTCGCGCTTGAAGTTGTGGCCTCCAATACGCCATCAACGTAAATCTTAATATTTCCAGCTGTATCAAGTGTGCCAATGAATAAATGCCATTGACCATCAGCGCGGTCGATTAATCCTGTCGCACTAACAGCGGAACCCGCATCATCAATTACGCTAAAGCGAGCCGCTCCATTAGTGCGTTGATATAGCCATGCACCGCCATCATCAGCACCTGTTTCGTAATTTGCGATAATTGTTTCAGTGTTTAAAGTTGATGATTTAGTCCAGCCAATATAAGTTAATTCAGATGTCAAATCTAAAGCTGAATCATACGTCTGCTCTAAATAATCTGACGCACTAAACCCACTATATCCCATCACAGATGAACCATCTGCTACTGCTGATTTTGTTATGCTTCCGTAATAGGCAAGATCATGATCGTTTGTTGATAGGTCGTTGTCTGATATACGCAAACTTATTAAATCAATATCTGTCGCGCCTGCATCAGTGTTTCTAAAATATAAGCCTGTTGTTAGGGCCGTAAAGGAAAACGCACCATCATCAGAGCCAATAAGCTCAGCCGAGCCAACACCTGCATTATCGTTTCTTATTTCTAACGTTGCGGCTGTTGTTGTTGTGGTTATATCTAAAATATATTTCTTACCAACAACTAAGCCGAGATCAGCTATGTACACACCGCCTGCACCAGTAGTCGTAAAAGTATTGGCATCGTTTATAGTTGCAAGCCCAGTGGTCAGCCAGCTTGTTGTCAAATCGATTGGAGATGCCAACTCAGAACCCACAACCGTTTCAGCCGTAGTATCAGCCAACCATGCGCCAACCTCAGAGCCAAGCAACTTGAGCCCCTCAGTGGCTATGTAATTTACGTTTGACATTATGCTTTGAACTCCTCAGCGTTTCTGGTGTCATTGCGGATCAAGATATAATCCCTATCCTCAACAGCACCCGTGATGGCAGGGAGCAAGTCATCATATAAAAACTCCTCATTGATTAAGCCACCATTAATATTGATTACAACTGATCCACTGCTCAGGGCCTCAGCTTGTGCAAACGGATCGAGCGCGGCCTCACTGGGAGTCTGTGCAACCCCTCCAGCACCTACGCCACCAGATACACCACCAGAGTTGACAGCGGCCACCTGTGCAAGTCCTGTGGCCGCTATCAGCCCAACTGAGGCAGCCCCCAATGCTTTAATCTGTGCATAAGCGGCTGCGGCTGCTCCGGGCCCACCCAACTTAGCAGCCCAGGCAGCGGCTGCAGTTGCCGCGACTTCTGTGTTAATTATTGTTTGTGCAATGCCTAGGCCCTTCTCAACAATGATGATGGCCTGTGCAGCCTTCTTGCTCTCAGGAAATAATGCGCGCACTAGGTTGACAGCATTTTGGAATACGGCCATCTTCATATTGTTTGTGACGTTGGATAGATCCTGCTCAATCTTCTTGCGTTTCTCTGCAGACTTTCTGTGCTCCTCATCCAGCTTCTCAAATTGAGCAACAGCCAAATCAAGCTCAGTCTCCAGCTCTCCAGCGGTTAAGCCAAGTACGCCAGGAATAATGTCACTGTTACGGGTTGATCTATCTAGGGCCTGAGCATTGAGCTCGCCCAATCGCATCCATGCATCATCAAGGTCGGTCTCCAGGCTATCAACTCTAAGCTGCAGATCCTCACTAGATGGAAGCAATGAATTGAGTATTGTGTCCTGTAAGCCGCTGCTGCTTTCACGCTTTTGAGCCTCAGCAACTTTAGCCCTGGCCACTGAGATTGATGATGACAGTTGATTGATTTTGTCCTCAACCTGGTCAGCATTGAGATTATCGATTGACGCAAAAAATGCAGCCACGCCGCTTGTGGCTTGGATAAGGAATGAGGCTAGATCTTTAATTTGTGGAGCAAGCGCCACCACTGCTGAGGTCATCTCGATCTTGAGAACCTGAGACAATATACTCATCTCATCATTTGCCTTTTCAGCATTACGGATTAGATCCTCAGACATGACAAGCCCAAGGTCACGAGCTTTGCTGGTGAGTGCAGTGACAGCGGCTGAGCCCTGGCCAAGTAATAGAGCCAACTGAGGACCAGTGTCATCACCAAATAATTGAGCGGCTACCTTTGATTTCTGTGCTTGTGATTCTAGCTTGCCCATTTGAATGACAACATCATCAAGGACATCACCTGACTCTCTGACATTGCCTGCAGCATCTCGAATCGATACACCAAGCGCCTCAAAGTCTTTGGCAAATGAGCCATCATCGAGGGCCACACCCAAACGCCTTGTAAACCTTCTCAGGCCATCATCCATCTGTTGAGTTGAGATGCCGAACTGATCAGCCGCGAACCTATACTCCTGGAGTTTGTCTGTGGCTATGCCTGCTCTATCTGCAGCCTTTCCAATGGAGTCAGCAAACTCAAGTGATGCCTCAGTTGCTTTGATAAAACCAGATGTTATGAGTGCCGCACCGATGCCACCGGCTAAGCGTTTGAATGTTCTCTGAATGCCAGATGACCGCTTTTGAGCTTGCTGCTCAGCACGTGTGAGAGCTTTCTCAAAGCGGCTAATGTTAGCAGCCAGATCAATTGTGAGTGTACCTAGTCCAGCCATTTACCCTGCCTCTTGTTTAGCTATTAAAGCTCTAAAACCTCCCTCGATTTTAGCGCGTTGAGCCTGTGCCTGTGCCTTTTCTTGATCTTCTTTATCAGGTGGAACCGGGGCACCTATTGGCTCAAGGGTTGCAAACGCCATCCAGTCAGCAATTTGTCTGCTAGTCATACAAGCGAGCATGTGATCCGGGTGAGGATATCCCAATGCGAGGCAGAGCCTGAAATAAAAGCGCCGCCTCCATTGGGGTTTTAGTTTTTTGCTATCTCCTCAATCTGTGCATCACCCATAGCATTGAGCAACTGAGCGGCATCAGATAAGCGAGTCAGAACCTTTGCAGACTTCTTGCCAAGCTCCTCAACATCATCATCATTGAATACACGCTGACCGCTCTCATCAACACAGCATAGGACAACCAGTTTGGCTCTCATGTTGCGCATCTTATCCTTGAGCGGCATGTCTCTCATGCCCACAAGGTCAGCATCATAGACATCACGCTCAGTGCCTGTCATTGATCTGATGTGCAAAGTCACGCCCCACTCAGGGACAGGAACCGACTCAGACGGCAGATCATCCGCGTTAAGTATTTGCTCACGTAAATCCATTTTATGCCTCCGTTACCGAACCAGATACACGCAACGTCACAGAGCCTGCAGTCTTACCATCAACAGCATTGCTGATCGAGAAGCCTTTGACCAGTGCCGCAAAAGTCCAGGTAGTGATCGGGCTATCAGTAAAGCTGATTCTGAAATTGCCAATTGCCCCCGATGCTCTACGTGCTCTCAATAATGCGTGCTGAGTATTTGCCGGGATATAATTAATATCCAGAGAGATGTCACCCTCATCCTGTAAGCCAAGGATAAACTCCTTGCCAGTACTATCCAAGTCAGTCACATCAATCTCATTAGCCTGACCGCCTGGACCATCGATGCTGTTAACTTCTGTGATGCTTGTGAATACCTCAGGACTTGCAGCATCACCGATGCCAATAGTCATGCCTTGTGATTTTAATGCACTTGAGCTCATTGTTTATCTCCGGTTGTTAGTACCAAATTGAATAGTCTGTGATCGTTTTATATAACTGAGTATCATCCTCATAGCCATCAAACTCCATGAGGTGCATTTCTGTCAAATCTGTGTCAGCTTTAAATGCCGCCCTCACCTGAACTGATAGAGCCTGAGCCTCAGCCAGTGTGCTTGAATAGCATGATACCCTAAGTCGGGTATTTCCCAAACCAGCACCACCAGCATCAGTAAGGGATTGTACCTCAGAGGCATTCAATCTCTCAATGACAACCGCTGGCATGGCCACCCCTTGTGGTAGTACCAAACTATATATTCGATACGTCTCAGGGCTGTCACCGTTACCCACTAATGCCTGAACACCGGCAAAGGATCTGAGTGCTGAGATGGTGGCGGTAGTGAATGACATCTATAATCTCCGGGCTTGACGCTCAACACCCTTGAGCAATTCACGTCTGATGATATTCGATGAGTGAACCTTTAGCAGTTCAAATGATGGAATAAGGAACGGCTGAGCTCTTTGCTTTGATGTGCCAAACTCAACATGTCTCCAATAGAATGCCGTGTCACCTTTGTTTCTGGTCTGGACAACTCCGATCCGTTGCTTTGCCGTATTACGTAGAAACTTTTTACGCTCAGAACGCATGACAATACTATTGGCTAATAAGCCGCCGGTATGCTTCCACTCTTTACCGCGCAACCTTCTGACAAATGATGTACCCACTGGAGCAAGCTGTCTGGCCAGTGCAAGCATGGGAGCGCCACCACGTCTGAGCGCACGGTTGAGCTCCCTTTGTTGTATTTTAAGTGGCAGCTTTTTGAGCTTTGCTCTCAACTCTTTAAGGCCATGTAGTTCAACTTTATCAACCATCGTTTGTGCCCTCCGAACATAAGAGAATCAACTCTTTGTCACGCTCAAAGATATTGACCATACCCTCAATATTGTAAAGTTTACCGCCATGATTGACGCGCATCTTATTGGTGATGCCTGACTGGTATCTGATTTTGATCTTGACGGTCATTGTTTCCTTGACCTGATTGCCAGAGAAGTACTCACGGCCATTGATAGGATCGATCGAGGCCCAGGGTCTGGCAAACTCAGACCATGATTTTATTGCTTGGCCTGATCCATCAACAGTCTCAGTCAAGGTCTCAATGGTCACACGCTTATTAAGTCTCCCGGCTCTCATATTGATTTATATACTTTGTATGGTGCTGTCAGAGATTTGACGCCAAGACTGATCTCAGAAGCGATTGTCCCAGTCAGCATGTTTTCTCTGTTCTCATACCAGTGGCCAATCAATAATAATACCGCCCTTCTAAGCGGTGAGATTGTATTTGCTATGATTGTATAAACACTAGTTGCATCAAGTGATGGGGACCATGAGTCAGAGACTGTGGCCGTCTTTGTGCTGGAGACATAATCAGTGATTCTAGTATATTGCCCCGCGCCTTTGCCTGAGGTTATCTCAATAAGCATCCCATTATAATAATCATCAACGTTGGTATCAGCTGCAGCAAGGACAATCTCTGTGGCAGATCCTGACTGTGCCGTGTCATTAGCCTCCTCAGCTGGACCGGCCTGATATCTTACTTGAACGGCATTAGGATAATTTATTGTATTTGGATAAACCTCATCAATGGCGGGATAGATAAGCCCAAGCTGATTGGCGTTATCTACAGTGTAAAGCGATGAATCCCAGGTCTGGAGAACTTCATCAATGTCTGTGTATTTTATAAACTCAACTGAGTCCAGGGGAGAAACAGGCAACTCAATTTTCATCTGATCATGAAATGGAAACATATCAACAACATAATCATAATGCTTGTGCACCATATCAACGCCAACTATGCGCTCAATGAATGTGCGCGAATCAGTGATCAATTGTTGTATTAATGCATCCTCATCAGCCGTGGTTACCCTGAGATGTGCCTTGGCCTCAGTCAGTGTGACCGGTTCAAGTGAATGCTCAAATATTAGTTTGTTTGACATGCGTCACCTCATTTGGAATATAACAATAATAGGCCATCATTCTCAAGATGACTAGTTAAGATCTATTCTCCACATCTCACTGACTGACTCCTTGGCATTATCGATCCAGGTAACAACACCGTCAAAGCTATACCTGAATAATCTATCCCAGGCATCATACTCCATTTTGGTTATATGCAAATCTCTCCCGTCAACTATTGATGGACGGTTTGAAACTGCCAACAAGATTGTTTTTTTAGCCACCCGGTTGAGCTCAGATAAGACAAGATCTATATCATCAAAAGGAATATGCTCAAGCACATCAAACAGCGTGACAACATCAATCTCATTATCACCAAATGGAATATCCTGCGCC
The DNA here is from genome assembly GCA_965603115.1 of uncultured Alphaproteobacteria bacterium. Lineage (GTDB taxonomy): Bacteria > Pseudomonadota > Alphaproteobacteria > Sphingomonadales > Kordiimonadaceae > CBFDBT01. Next base: position 10,072 of record CBFDBT010000009.1, on the reverse strand, counting down.
TCACCGTACTCAATGCGCTCATCATCATTGATAATAGGCCAAGATACATCACATCCAACCGGGTGCTCAAATCCAATGAGCTTGGCCTCTGTCAGCATCTCACCACGCCCACAACCAACATCTAGGTAAGTTCCACGTGGAACCAGAGCCAAACACATTGCAGCAAAGTCCTGACGCTCACGGCCCATGCCATACTTAGGGTTATTATATATATCTTGATACCAACTAATTGCCTCATCTTTTGTTGTCATAATATTTCTCTGAGTGGAATTTGTGGAAAGCACTTGAGAGCCGTGTCTCGTGTGCTGTTTATTATTTCAATTTTGTTTTGCTTGGCCACAATATTAAGGGCATTTATAAACATGTGATACGGGGATATTATCTTGTCAGGGTGATCACCGAACCAGTGCGACTGACTACCTGATACTTTCATATCATACCCAATGAGGATTATTTTAGATGCCCCCATCAGATAGGCAATGTTGATGGCCTGGAATCCGCTATTAGATCCCGTGTGTATCTCAGACTGATCATCAGACAGCCCGGGTGATTTAATTCCCTTGATGTATCTCAAGTTATGCTTAAGTGCTGCAGCCTCATCAACTGTCCATCTGCGCCCCTCGAAACCATGACACCCATTGTGCCAGTCCCACCATTTAAGATCACAGGCATACATGATGTCAGCCCAGGGAGCCAACCTGTGAGCATCATTAATGGCAATGACCTTAGCCTTGCCGCGAACATACTCAACATCATCACGGGTCAGGGATGGACCGCCACCAATACAGACAGCGACCTCACCAGCCCATTGACGGTCAATAGGTTTACTTATCAACCGCTTGCTTTTTAGGTGTTGCTTTATTTTTAGGTGTTGCCTTTACTGGCACAGCCTTTCCACGCTTTACCCATCGATCACATGAGGCGCTAACCAGACTGACAACATCACCAGCCTTAGCCTCAAATTCAATATCACCATTATGATCAAGGACCTCAACATCCTCAGTGAATTTAATATTTTGTTTCTCTGGCATTTTATCTCTCCAATAAAAAAGGGCACCCACAATGAGCGCCCTTTATTCTACACAATTTCAGCATTAAAGATTAAGCAACAATCTCATCAACCGATGCAAGGTCGTTGTCACTGGCTGGCAATACTCGTGCATTCATGCCCAAGATAATTGCCCCGATATCACTAGTGGCCACAGCGACCGTCACCGACAGCGCAACATGAGTGAAGTCATTCGCAAGGTCAAGCTCCTCAGCCCGACAGTTTATGATTGCCTGCTTATCTGAGTCAGTGCCAGCCTGAGTCAGAGCGGTGATAGCTTTGCCTGTGATGTCCTTGACACCCGTACCTGATGAGTCAGTGGCTTGGACAAGCTTGGCATTCAGTGTGGCACTAGCGCCCAAAGTCCCAGCCATGACAATTGCCATGATTGACTCAAAATCAGCCATAGACACATAGTCAGACACTACAGTGCTTGCAACCGTAACATCCGGATCAATGGTGGCAACTACAGCGGCCGCCTCGCTTGGTAACATATTGATATTCATATCAAATCCTCAAAAAAGTTAAGTGTCTTAATTAAATATCAATTAAGCGCGAGCTGCCAAAGTAACAAATGGTGAGCGGGTTGTTGTGCCGTTCGCTGGATCAATAACTTTATTAGCCCAAGACTGTCCAGCCATTCGCATAATGAAACGGAATACACTCATATCATAATCAAAATATAAATGCATCGAAATATCAGTACGCATACCACCAGTTTTCATGATGGTCATGTATTGGCTCATATCAACAAAGTTGATATCACCCTTATCACCCAATGTGGATGCCGACTCAATGTAGCGTATAGGACGGCCAAGCAATGTATCAAATGGCGTGCTCGATAAGCCACCAGCCGGGATAAACAATGGCGAGTCATCCCCTGGGTGTTTCATAGTCATCAGCTGAGGCTCAATATCCTGATTGATTAACCAAACTGCATTGCGTCTATTCTTAGCAGGCATACGCGACCACATCTTAATCACGTTATCAGCAACAACTGTGTCAGCCGTTTGAGCAGACTCTTTAGCAACTTCGATCAGGTTTTTAGCATTCAGGATACCCAGTGGACGGCCAACACCATTACCACGGAATACACCGTCATTCAGTTTGAAGCCCATCTTTTCTGGAATCTTTTTACGCAAGTATGAATCCATGCCACTTGCATCAGCCATTAACTCCTCAGTCACTGGCACCAATGCTGTCAGCTTATTCAAACGGATGATCATTGAATCAAGATCAACCTTTGATTCGGTCATCTGTTTTGCCTCACCTTCCCAATACGCCTGGACACCATTGGTGGTGTCATGGGCTTGATTCTCATCACGAGGCAGAACCATTGTATTAGAGCCAGAGGTCATCTCATCAGTCAGACCAACAAGCGAGTCCTCATTCAATGTCAGATCTTTAATCTCAGTACGCCACTCTGGTGGAATAGCAAAACCGCCCTCACTGCCTACACCCTCAGTGGAAAATGTGCCCGGGGCATTCATTGGCACCAATCGTGGGTCAACAATAGCGTTTACATTTTTAGAGCCGTGCAATACAGCTGTGCAGTACTCACCAAAATGACGGAACCCATGACGGGCCGTTGCTTGTGGATCACGAGGCTCTTGTGGTAATCGATGCTGACGTGGAGCTGGAGCAGATGGGTCAGCTGGATCGCTTGCGCCTGCCTGTGGAGCTGGAGCATTTGGAGCAGACTGACGGCCGTGCAATGTATTTAGTGTGCTTGCTTGGGCCTCCATTCGTTCAATACGTTTGATATTGTTTTCAATATCCTCAAACTCTGTGAATAGGCCGTCAACACGTTTGGCCTCATCATCATTAAGGTCGCGATTCTCAGAGGCTGCCAAGTTATTGACAACATTGATCTCATCATGGATGTCTCGCATCTTGTCTTGTAACTGCTCAACAGTCAGCGCGTCATTTTTGATAATCGCACCAAACGCCATAAGCATTTGAATGATCACCATATCTATAATTTTATTCATCAGGTATCCCCTGGTTAAGTTAAGTAAGTTCTATTGATTGACCGCTGGCAGCCTATGTGATTTCTCGCTTTGCAAGTTTCACATTCATTAGCTTGAGCCTGTCATTGATGGCAGACACAGAGGCTGATGGTTGGAGTTTAGGCTTATTAGCCTGTGATTGTAAAGCTTTTGGAGGATGCTTGAATTGACTCAGATTGAAGTGAGCAGCAACCTTGAGCTCATTGGTGATGTTATCAATGAAGCCTAACTCAATGGCCTCATCAGCCGTCATCCAGGTCTCAGCGGTCATCATTTCAGAGATGTCGTTAAGATCACCGCCTGTTTTATTCTGGTAAGTGCTAAGCAATTGCCCTCTGACCTTATCGAGTAGCTCAGCTTGATCTCTTAAATCCTCAGCGGTCCCGGCTGCCATCACCCAGGGATCATGGATCATCATCATGGCATTGGCTGCCATGTTTACCTCATCACCAGCCATGGCAATAATTGAGGCTATAGAAGCGGCTAAGCCATCAATCTCAATAATCACCCTTGCGCTATTTCTTACCAGACTGTTATAGATTGTTACACCTTCAAACACTGAGCCGCCGGGTGAGTTAATTCTGACCGTGATCTCTGACAGAGTGCCTGCAGCCTTTAAAGCATCAGCCACCTCCTTTGCACCTATGCCGCCCATCCAGCCAGCACCAATCTCCTCATAGAGAAACAGCTCAGCTTTGCCTTTGCCTTTGTTTTTAATTTCTATTTTCATATTAGATACCTAGTAGGCTTTTGGCCATGTCATCAGATCGAGTGGCCAGAGGTGAGTCAGCATAACCATCATCAAAAGAGAATAGAATCTCATTGACGCTATTCTCACAATGCTGGGATATGAATTGATCAAGGTCAATTTCAAGTTTTAAGTGTTTGATTATTGGTGACAACTCACGACTAATATAATCAGCGTGCTTATCATAGAATTTGTTTAGATGTTTAAGCAGTCCATCACGATCAGTGTCATAGGTTTTCAAAGCCTCAACCGCTCTGTGATGTTCACGCCTCTGGATCTTGTTCATTGAGTTTTCAATCAGATCAAATCCAGTGTCCTCATCCTCATCATCCGTGGCGGGTTTTCCCGTTTCGGGCTTATCCTCACCAACTTTGTCCAGGGTGGTCAAGTTCAATTGAACCAGATGCTTATCACCCTCAGGGCCTATGGGGTTCTTATCCTCAAGCTCTAGGATGTCATTGACAGTGAATGCACCCAATGTGCTCATAGTAGTATAAAAGTTGCCACGCGCCTCAGTATCACCCCTGAGCAGGCCATTAAGATTGATCTTAGTGACTACCTTGCCGCGGTTGCGCTTGGATACTAGTTTCAGATTAGCCTCAAGCTCCAATCGCTTAATCCAGATCAGTAGGGCATCAGTTGCGAACTCAATATTCTGTTGTTCGATATTATTAAAAGTGGATTGCTCCATCTCAAATATCTTATGAGGAGGGACACCAAACCAGCGGCAAACCTCAGTGTTTTGGAATTTACGGGACTCTATGAATTGAGCGTCATCTTGAGGGATTGTGATCTGTTTGGCTGTCATGCCCTCCTCAAGAATCATGTTTTTGTGTGACTTGGCAACGCCCTTGTGTTCTGAGTCTAATGATTCTCTCAGGTTTTTGAGACCTTCTGTGCCAATCTCATTGGGGTGCTCAAAGATCATTGATGCCTGAGCTCCGTTCTCATAAAAGCTAGCGCCATATTGCTCAGTGGCTAAGCCTAAGCCCACGGTCTTGGCTGCGTAACCTATGACCGAATACCCAACAAGGCCATCAAATCCAAGCCCTTTAAGGTGGAACATTTGATCTGGCCTGAGCACTGTATTGGGTGCTGAGCCATTCGATATGTCATAAACTAAGCGGCCACTCAGATCCCTGTCAACATTGACTCTATTCGGCTCAATACTCCAAAGGGCTCCAGGTCTACCAGCACCGTCCCTGTCAATCTCAGCATAGCCATTGCCCCACGTTAAAGCCCAGGCAATGAGTGTCTGACGAAATGCCAAAGCATCCATCTCATCATTTGCAGCAAGGTCCAATAGGTTTGATAATGGGTGCCCCATCAGAGGTGTTGATTCTTTTCGGCCGCGTGCATTGATTGATTTTTGACTCACCCCCCAAGGCAGTCCAGCGATTGACTCAGATATCAGATTGACCGATCTCCAGATGGCAGAATAAGTCAGAGCTGAGTCATGATTGATTGGTATCCCGGCCATTCGATTTGGGAGACTAATGACTCTTAGGCCTGACCCTCCAGGATCATTAGGCTTTGATAGTTTGCTTTTTAATGCGGTCCAAGGGTTTATCATGTTTTAACCTAGCTTGTATTAGTTAATTACCTAGCAGCGCCTCTGCCATCCATTTACCGATCTTCTGACTGCCTTGAGTATTTGGATGGATGTTTGCGTCTGCAAAATCTGATAAATCCAAATTATGCCCACCGAAGTTATTAAAATTATCTGCTATATGGACATTCATTGTATGACCTTGTGATATGGACCAATCTTTTAGCGTGACCGTGATTGCATTAAGGGCCGCCAAATGATCATCAAAGGCCTTTGTCTGATAGGTTGGATCGGCGCGTAAACTAGCTGACGTTTGCATCACATAATGTTTCACGCCTTTTGAGTTAGCCTCTGTGAGCATAGCCTTGATTTGTGTTTCATAATTTGCCTGGACCGTTGCATGAGATGACACTGCGGCCGCATCATTTGCCCCTGAACAGTTGTATATTACCTTAGGTCTATAGCCAGATATCAAAAGCATTTCAGTCTGTTTAGCGGCCAAAGCTCCTGAATTAATACTTGCCCCTGATCTTGCATAGTTTTTATTGTTTTCAGTCCATATTCCATTTTTAGAAAGCTCCCTAAATAGCGTGGGCAATTGTCCAGCATCACGAAACGAGCCGCCGAGTGTCAACGGGATATCTGAATTATTAAACCCATAACCCGGATCAATTGGATTGTGCGCTCCTAATGGTAACGAAGCCCAAACAGGAAAAGATCCGCCAGTGATAAAAGAGTCACCAATAAAACCAATAGATCCGTACTCGTTTGAAATTGGAAATTTTTGGTTTCTGAATGATAGTTGATAGTTTTTTATTTTGTACCCAGACCAGTCTCCATTAGTAGTCCTCAGACCTCCAGCATATAAAAGATCAAGATTTGATCTGCCAGAGGCATGACTCCCAACCGGGCCCCTTGATACAAGCAGAAAATCAACATATATATCAACAATCCCACGCCTTGCTACTATATCGAATCTTGTTTTTGACTCTTTGCCGTTCGCAGAAAGTACAAGACGGCCACTGCTGGAGCTTCCAAGATAAGTTAACTGTAAATAACCGCTGACAGATTTTAATAAAAGCATCTGTGTTCCTGAAATTAGATATTGATTGCTAGATGTAAAGTCAAAATCAATGAATGCTGTGTCAACTTCAAAAGATATATGACATTCATCAAATAATCTTTGGTTGTTCGCTAAGTTTACCCCAACATTGTAAAGCCTTGCGTCACCACCGTCTGGACTCCATCCATCTCCATCAATAATAGGGTCATTAGGGACGCCAGCATCAACAGAATATAAGACCTCAACACCGGCCACTTGCGTCATTGAATCCTGTATTGCAATATCATCATCACTATCACCGAACGACAAAAAGCCCTGTAATTGCCTACTCATTTTCCTGTCCCAACATAGGTGATGACAGGCGTCTCTGTGGTGGATGATTTTTCAAAGTGCCAAAATAATCCACTGGAGTCATTCAGCGTATATGAACCATTACCAAGAGAGCCACTAGCAGCGGGTAAACCGGTTGAGTGATCAATTGGTAATAATGCCGGCGTCTCTATTGTTTGCCCGGCGTCAAGGTATGATTTGAGCGTCACTGTTTCAGCTGTCAACCCGGTGATATTAAATGTCACCCCGCCTCCTGGAGTTGATCTTGCAACAATTAAGTCAGACCCGTCCCCGGTTGCCGTCAGCGTTACACTATCGGCATCAGACAATAAGCCAGGATGAGTGACATCTGTCTTAACAGTCACATAGGCTGAGCCATTTGCGTCACTTAACCAGTTCGCCATTATCTGTGAAATAACTCCCGAAATCCTCAAATCTCTTAATCCCATCTCTTTACCCTCAATATGTTTTTAAATTATAACTAGACTGAAATAATTATACGCTTATCACGCCGCGCTTAGCATAAACTGATTTTTTCGGCCCTTCGATAGTTATAGCTCGACCTAACGCCATGATCAACGCAATGACTCCATCAATTTTAAGGTGCCTGTGTTCTTTGTTTGGATAAATATTGTCTTTAGCGTCTGTATGAGATACCACGTTTGATACCATCCACTCAAGTACTGGATCTCCATTGTGATGGAATCTTTCATCTATGACAAGCGCCTCCAGTTCTTTCATAGGCTCTGAGAAGTTGAGCACCGTGGGCCTCATCTCCACCATTGGGAATCCCTCAGCCATTAATCTGGTTGATAGTTGGGTTGCTTGGAATGGATCGTAAGGCACCTCTACTATCTCAAAATTGCTCGCATCACTGCTAAGCTCCTCCTCAATATAAGCAAAATCAATGATATTCCCAGGAGTGCCAACCAAGTGACCGGTTTTAAGCCAGCCCTCATATTGATCATTTGGAGTATTGTGGATTGTCTCCTCAGGCAACCATGATGTCAGAAAGGCTGTGAAGTGATCCTCCTCATCGATGACATTTTTAAATAGCAGTATCTTTGCCGCAATATCGATCTTTGAGGATAGATCCAGGGAGGCCCAGCACTGTTGACCATAGAATTGATTAAGATCAAGTGTAGTATCTTTGCACTTCTCCCAGGACATCATATTCATCCAGGCTACATCAGCATTAACCCACACATTGAGGTGCTTGGTCATAAAGTTATTTTGGGCAGATGGGACCGCCTTGGCCTTTTCGCACTTTCTGTGAAGGTCATCAATATTGACAGAGATGCCCAAATTCGGGTTTGCTTTGATCCAGTTTGCCGGGTCGCTCCAATCATCATCCTTGTCGATGGTATAGATAATGCCAAAGTACGTATCATCAATAACTTGGCCGTTCAGGATTTTAATTAAATATGATCTTTGCTCATAACAGATGCCTGCGCGGTTGGTGCCTGCAGTAGTGATGATAAAAATGACAGGCTGCTCACGTGATCCAGTACCTGTCTCAATAACGTCAAATACTTCCCGGTTCCTGTGTGCGTGCAGCTCATCGATGATGGCTCCGGAGATATTCAGACCATCCAGGCCCTTTGAGTCTGCTGCTAAATATTGGAATACTGAGCCATTGGTCTCCCTTGCTATTGAGTGTGAATATGTCTTAACTCCGAATCTTTGCTGAAAACCGGGTGATTTGTCGGTCATCTGTTTTGCAATGGACCATGATATCTTTGCCTGATCTGCAGTAGTGGCGGCACTGTAAACCTCAGCGCCCTCCTCACCATCACGGGCCATTAGATAAAGCCCTACGCCTGAGGCAATTGTTGTCTTTGCATTCTTACGGGCTATCTCATCATAAACAGTCTTAAACCGCCTGAGTCCTGTGTCCTGATGTATCCATCCAAACACGCTGGCAATGTTGAAAACCTGCCAAGGCTCAAGCTCAAGGCGTTTGCGCTCCCTTGCCCATTTGCCTTTGACGTGTGGTAGCAGTTGAATAAAAAAACAGATACGCTCAGCCGGTCGGTATTCATCACCGTCAGCATCAGACATGAGCGGATTCCAAATATATGGAAAATCCTCATGGCCTTGCCGGTCTAAGTCGTTTAAGTGTCGTTGACAGGCTAATATTGCCAGTTCGCAGGCAGGGATGACACCAGTGGTGATGTCAGTTGCGTACTTGGTTGCTATGTCTCCAAAGGATTGTTTATTTGACATTCTTTGGCTTTTTTTCAAATCTTCTGTAATAAGGCTCTTTTACCTTTATTTTGCTAACGCAATAAACAGAAGGCGAATTATCAATAGGTATGTAGATGAATTTATGCCCAAAAAAATAAATAATACCTGTTTGTTTTAGATGTCTTGCGTCACTAATTCTAAGCATTATCCCAGTCCTTTGGCGTGTCAGGCCGTGATGATACAACCTTTGAACGATCAGCCGGGGTCAATCCCATATTTGCAAGATTGCGCGTTAATTGCCCGAGCTCACCAGCCGTGATCTTGTCTTTTCTGAATTTCCACATAAGTCTCACAGTTATCTCAAATACAAATGAGTCCATAGCTGTTAGCACTCCAGGCACTATCAGCCCAGCGAGCTCATTCCAAAGTTTAAGCTCACCAGCTTTCAAATAAGCTGGAGGCTTTTGGAGCGGTTGATCACATTTAGGCTCAGTTTTCTCTCGCTCATTGATGCGCTCTGGATGGTTTTTATTGACACCTTGGATGATCATTAATTGAGTTGGTTTTCTAGGTCTACCCATAATTCACTACTCCGGATCCTTTGCTTTTCTTAAAGTGTCTGGACCAGACTCATGGAAAATGAAGTCAGCAAAAATCTCCTCATCCACCATCCAGATATGCACGCCGTCTTGATCTGTAGTGTCACCAATCTCAAGATCATAGTCCTCACATAGCTTAGCTAGTGCCTCTAATACTTTGTTTTTATCTGACTGTTTGCATGTGCATTTGCAGTCAGGATATGTGCAGTCTGGACACTCACAACGAGACATGGTAGTTAAACCTCATAATTGTTTTTAATGGTTGCCGCCATCATGCAGACTGACGGCATTAAGTTTATTTATTTCATATTATGCAAGGTTGCCAAAACATGTGACAAATTTAATGCTGCTTGAGTAAACTTGAGCGCCTCATCAGGTTTGATGTCTTTGGTGATTTTCTCAGCAAGTATCTTAACTGCTTTTTCAGTTTCGTTTTTCATAAGGTTTTATCTCTTATAGTGACATGACTTAATCTGGTGTCATGCCTAACCAGTCAATTAATTTCGATCCCGCTTATTTTGGCGATAAGAAAAATTCAT